>JBFZEL010000397.1:0-2888 GCA_041306925.1 Lysobacterales bacterium | reverse complement strand
GGCTCAACAAGCCCGCGTCGGACATGGCCCGCAGTTCCCGATGCAGAGAACCCGCAGAGATTTTAGTCAACCGCTCCAACTCACGGACATGAAACCGCTCATCGGCATGCAGGAACAACACCGCCAGAACTTGCCTGCGATAGGGACTGAACATGAAGTCTATGAATTGCTTTGACATATCAAACGTTCTCAATATCGCTACGATTGTAGTTATTTTGAGAACGTTTGCAAGTGTAGATTCTCATTATCCATCGACCACGCACAGTTCACAGCGTCGCGATGAACTGCGGCCCGGCTACGCGCCCCGAACATCAGCAGCACGGTCAATCATGCGCGGGCACACAGCCCCGATCGGGCAGCCGGCGCAGTCGGGGGCCGAGGGGCGACACCAAATACGGCCAATCTCCCAGGCCGGATGATCGAGCACGCCTGGACGATCGGGATTGGCCCTTCGCGCTACGTCCACTATATGTTGCACGTCATCGCGATCAGCGAGCC
Organism: Lysobacterales bacterium; assembly: GCA_041306925.1. Lineage (GTDB taxonomy): Bacteria > Pseudomonadota > Gammaproteobacteria > Xanthomonadales > SZUA-36 > SZUA-36. The sequence goes on along the minus strand of JBFZEL010000397.1, from coordinate 2,390 downwards.
CCGAGCGCAGGAACACCCGCCTTACGTGCACATTGACCGCAGCATCACTTCCGCCAAGTTGCCGCAATGGCACACGGAGCATGCGTTCCAACAACTCCATCGCCATCGCGAATGTCTAACGAACGCCAGGCTGGTCAGGTGTCGAGATCCGGAACTTTGAAAGGACCCTGGCATGACCAACTGAAGCTTCTTTGCAGATTACTGGACACTTTTTCCAAAACCGGGAACACATCAGCGCACCTTCAGCCTCGGGTGATAACCCAAACGCTACGGAAGAGGATGGGCAGTCTTTTGCCAGTCTGCTTTTACTCAGCCTTCATCATATAACCAACTGTATTAATTGAATATAGTATGGACTAAACAGTTATACTACTATATACTTGTACAGCACTGAATGCAGAGACTGAAACCATGCCAAATACCCAGCAAATCCCATCGACCAACCCCGACCCCGAACGCGTCACCCGGCTGAACCACCTGGCGGACGACATCACCGAGCTGGCCGCGCACCTCGATGCCGGCACTTTCCAGTTGTTGCAGCTGATCTGTGAATTCGACGCGGACGAGGGCTGGGCTGGCCCGGGCATTCTCTCGTGCGCGCACTGGCTGAACTGGAAGTGCGGCATGAACATGGGTTCCGCCCGCGAGCGGGTGCGGGTGGCGCGGGTCCTGCCGGCGTTGCCGGGGATCAGCGCGGCCTTTCGCAGGGGTAAAGTCAGCTATTCCAAGGTGCGGGCCATGACGCGGGTGGCAACACCCGCGAATGAAACGGCGCTGCTACAGGTGGCGCTGCACGGTACCGCCAGCCATGTCGAGACCCAGGTGCGTTTGTACCGCAGGGTAAAACGCATCGAGGCCCTCGAGGAGGAAAACCTGCGTCACGGCCACCGTGAACTAAATTGGCACATCGATGATGACGGATACTGGGTTTTTAAGGGTAGATTCACTGCCGAGCAGGGCGCGTTGTTGCAAAAGGCGCTGGAGGCGGCCGGCGACCAGTTGTTCGAAGAACAGCAAAATGTTCCGGCACAGGTTTCCGCGGAAATCGACAGCAACCCACCGCTCGAATACGCCACCCCGGAACCGGTTTCGCAAAAGCGCGCCGATGCGCTGATACGGGTGGCCGAAGGCTTTCTGGCCGGTGCCGGTGGTAATCAACTTGGCAATGGTCTTACCGGTGGCGACAAGTACATGCTCAATATCCACACCGACATCGAGACGCTGAAAGAAGACGGCAGCGGCGTCGAGGCGGAGATCGAAGACCGCGGCCGCGTTCCCGCGGAAACGTGCCGCCGCTTGGCCTGTGATTGCAGCATGGTCCACTGGTATGCGGATCAAAAGGGCGAACCGCTCGCTATCGGCCGCAAAACGCGCAGTATTCCGCCCGCGATCCGGCGGGCTTTGAAACGCCGGGACCTGGGTTGCCGGTTTCCGGGCTGTACCTGCACGCGTTTCGTTGATGCGCACCATATCATTCACTGGGCCGATGGCGGCGAGACCTCGATGGACAACCTCGTGCTGTTGTGCCGCGCGCACCACCGCCTGGTGCACGAGGCGGGTTATGGCGTGCGTTTTGAAGCGGGCGAAGGAACGGTTTTCAGCCTGCCAGATGGAACGGTCATTCCGCAGGCGCCGGCAACACGTTCCCGCGGGAACGTCTTTACGCTGATGTCAGGTAATCAGGGGAACGGCTTGAACATCACACCTGAAACGCCGGTTCCGCAATGGCATGGCGAGCGGATGGACAATGAGACGGCAGTGGAGATGTTATTGCTGTGTGAATAGACACAAAATCTCACGAACCGATCGTGCAGTGCAGTTTTGCGTACCCGGTACGTTTTGCTCCGTACTTCAATGCAGCGCTTTATCAAGGGGCGTTTACAACAACAGCGGAATACCACATAGGTATATCAGTTAGCGGTCTCGTCTATGTTGTTTTCATTGGCACATTCATTATTCGCCTTATTCAAAGGTTGAATACGTGCTATATTCTCCTTCATTAAAGGAGAACCATTGTCATGAATGAACCGTTATCCCGGCCCTTACGCGAGGCACTCACCGACAAGCTTGCGGAATCCTTGACCGGACCATTGCCACAGGCGACGCCCCGGCAGCTTTACGGCACCACCAGTGTCAGCGGTAAGGTCACGGCGATCATCGGTATGCGCCGTGCGGGTAAAACCACGTTCGTGCACCAGTTGCGGCAACGACGGCTGGATCAGGGCATCAGCCGGGATCATGTGCCGTATATCAATTTCGAAGATGAACTGTTGGCCGGTCTCCAGGCCAGCCAACTCGGCTTTTTGCTGGATGAATATGGCCGGCGTGTGACGGGGTCGGATACCGCCACGACCGTCACCTGGTGTTTCGACGAAATCCAGGTTGTACCC
>JBFZEL010000396.1:0-7666 GCA_041306925.1 Lysobacterales bacterium | reverse complement strand
CGGGGTTTCAGATAGGGTGCGTCCGTTTCGATCAGCACACGCTCGGATGGAATGTCGGCCATGTAATCCTGCATGTGCGTGCCACGCCGTTCATCGCAGATCCAGCCGGTGATGCCGATATAAAAATCCAGATCGAGACACTCGTGCAATTCGGTCCTGCTGCCGGTGAAACAATGCACGACGACTTCACTCAGCCGGTCACGGTGTTCCTTGAGCATGGCAATAAAATCTGCATGCGCGTCACGCTGGTGCAGGAAAAGTGGCAGGCCGGTATCGATCGCGATCTGGATGTGCCGTTCGAACGATGAGCGCTGCGCCTGGCGGGGTGACAGATCGCGGAAGTAGTCGAGTCCGGTTTCACCGATGGCGACCACGCCGTCCTGCCCGGCCAGTTCGCGCAGCAGGTCATCGGTTGCGTCGTCATAGGCGGAAGCGTGGTGCGGGTGCACACCCGCGGTTGCGAACAGCCTCTGCGGCCACTGGCCAGCGAGTTGCAATGCTTGCCGGCTGCCCTCGGCGCTCGCGCCGGTGACGATGATCCGGCTTACGCCGGCTTTGAATGCTGCCTCGATGACCTCGTTGCGGTCGGTATCGTACGAGTCGTGGGTGAGGTTGCAGCCGATGTCGATCAATTCCATGGCGCGCATTGTAATGGTTTTTTTCTCAGCGGTGCTTGCACATGTCTTGCGTTGCCATACAATCCCGCAGATGCGTGTGAAATGGAACGCCCTGTGGCGACTGATGCGATTCGACCGGCCGATCGGCATTTTATTGCTGTTGTGGCCGACGCTGTGGGCCCTGTGGATTGCGGGCAATGGCCGGCCCTCGCTCAGGAACCTGCTGATTTTTTGCACCGGTGTGGTCCTGATGCGCGCCGCGGGTTGCATCATGAACGATGTTGCCGACCGGGATTTCGATCCGCATGTCGAACGCACCCGTAACCGCCCGCTGGCCTCGGGCGAGCTGAGCGTGCGCGAGGCGATCAAGGCATTTTTTGTGTTGATGGCCCTGGCTTTCGGGCTGGTGCTGATGACCAATGCGCTGACCATCAAGCTGGCGTTCGCCGGCGCCCTGCTGGCTTCCACCTATCCCTTTTTCAAACGCTGGACACACTTCCCGCAGGTGGTGCTGGGGATTGCGTTCGGCTGGGGCATACCGATGGCCTTCGCTGCGGAAACCGGCGACCTGCCGCCTGCCGCCTGGTTGATATTGCTGATCAACGTGGTCTGGTCGGTTATCTATGACACCTTGTACGCGATGGTCGACCGCGATGATGATATATCGATCGGTTTGAAATCGACCGCCATCCTGTTCGGACGGTTTGACCTGACCATCCTGCGCCTGTTGAAGATGGTGATGATTGCCCTGCTCGTATGGCTGGGTTTGATGCTGCAGTTCAGCTGGCCATGGTTCGCCGGCGTGGCGGTTGCCATGACGCTGTTTGCCTGGCAGCAGGTCCAGGTCAGAAAGCGGGATCGGCAGGCCTGTTTCAAGGCTTTTCTGAACAATAACTGGGTCGGCGTGGCCATTTGGGCCGGCTTGCTGGCCACCTACGTGATTGGCTGACCGGCAATGCTCTCACTGCAGGGATTCCGGACCCGTATCCAGTCACCGGTGGCCGAGGATGAAGAGGCATTCCTGGCCGCGATGCGGGACAGCATCGGACTGCACCACCCGTGGGTGTCGGCACCGAAGGATCATGCCGGCTGGCAGCGCTACATGACCCGCCTTGCGCGGCCCAATGAGGCCGGATTCCTGGTCAAACTCAGGGAGGAAGAAATCATTTGCGGCGTGATCAATCTGAATATCATCACCTACGAGGCCTTGTGCAGCGCCTATGTCAGTTACTACGGCGTGGCCGGCCAGGCTGAAAAAGGCTATATGAAAGAAGGTATGCTGCAGGTGATTCGCCACGCCTTTGGCAAGCTTGGGCTGCACCGGCTCGAGGCCAATATTCAGCCGGCAAACCACGCGTCCATTGCGCTGGCCAGAAGCACGGGTTTTCAGTATGAAGGATATTCACCGCGATTCCTGAAGATCAACGGCGTGTGGTGTGACCATGAGCGCTGGGCTGTGCTCGCGGATGCCGAGCCTGACTGATTGCAGTATCAACGCCGTCACGGTTGGCCGGCACGGCCCGCGCTGCGACCCATACATCGACACGTTTCACCCCGGCTTTTTTCAAAACCCTGGCACACTCGCTGAGTGTTGTGCCGGTGGTCATGACATCGTCGATGAGAACAACATGCCGGGCCGGTCGCACACCGCCGTGCCAGTAGAAAGCCCCCTGCAGGTTTTTGTGGCGTTGTTTGCGGCTCAGGCCTGCTTGCGCCGCGGTATTGCGCCGGCGCCGTAATGCGTTTGCCAACAACGGAATATGCAGAGTCCTGCTGGCGTAGGCGGCCATTTCATAGGCCTGGTTAAACCCCCGTTTCAACATGCGCATAGTGTGCAATGGAACCGGGATCAGCATGCCGGGCAGCGGTACTTCATGCATTGCCACGTATTCGCACAGCAAGTGACTCAACACCCTGCCGGCCGCCAGTTGGCGTTTGTACTTGAAGGACTGTACCAGGCGGTTGGCGGGAAACTCGTAAAGCAGGGGGCAAACGGTGCGTGTAAATGGTGGAGGGTTGCCGATGCAGGCGCCGCAAATTTTATCCCGGGCGGAACCCAGCGGCAGACCGCAACGGAGACAGTGTGGGCCGTGCCAGGGTAAATCTGTCCAGCATCCGGCGCAGATGCATACGGGTCCCGAAGACTGGCCACAGAGCACGCAGCGGGGCGGCAAAAGGTAATCCAGCACGCGCTGCCACGGGTACCTGTCAACCCCGATTGTGTTTTCAGGTTGACAGGTCATCACGGGCTTTTCATACTGCATACCCCGGCCGGGCAAGTTGCGGCGCACGGGAATATTTCTGAGGCTGGAGCCGTTAAACCATGAACACCTTTACTGCTGAAATCCGTCATGACTGGTCGCAATCCGAAGTCATGGAGCTTTTTGAGTTGCCATTTAATGAATTGTTGTTCCGTGCGCACCAGGTACATCGTTTGTACTTCAATCCGTGCGAAGTGCAAATCAGCACATTGCTCAGCATCAAGACGGGCGCCTGCCCTGAAGATTGTAAGTATTGTCCGCAAAGTGTCCGCTACGACACCGGCCTGGAGCCCCAGGCGGTCATGGATGTCGAAGCGGTACTGGCAGCGGCGCAGGCGGCCAAAGCCGGCGGCGCCTCGCGCTTCTGCATGGGTGCGGCATGGCGAAGCCCCAAGGACCGCGACCTCGACAAGGTCATCGATATGGTCAAGGGCGTCAAGGCGCTGGGTATGGAAACCTGCGTGACGCTCGGTATGCTCAATGGCCTGCAGGCGCAGCGTCTGAAGCAGGCGGGCCTGGATTACTACAACCACAACCTGGATACGTCACCCGAGTATTACAAAGAAATCATTCAGACCCGGACCTACGAGCACCGCCTGGAAACCCTGGAGAACGTCCGCTCGGCCGGTCTGAATGTGTGTTGCGGCGGTATCGTTGGCATGGGCGAGACCCGTGAGGACCGGGCGCAACTGATCGTGCAACTGGCCAACCTGCCCAGCCATCCGCAAAGTGTCCCGGTCAACAACCTGGTGCAGGTGCCGGGTACGCCGCTGGACGGCATCGAGCCCATCGACCCGCTGGAGTTCGTACGTACCATCGCCATCGCCCGCATCGTCATGCCGGCCTCGGTGGTGCGCCTGTCCGCCGGGCGCACCGACATGAACGATGAAATGCAGGCTCTGTGTTTTTTTGCTGGTGCGAACTCGATTTTTTACGGTGACAAACTATTGACCACGGATAACCCCGAGGCCGCCCGGGACATGGCTTTGCTGAAACGGCTCGGCATGCAAACCACCGAACCGCGGCACGCCGCCGCCGGTTAGGCGCATCACCGGGTTTATGACCGGTTCAGCCGGGTGTGTCAGCGGTGACCTGGAGCGGTGGCTCGAGGCACGCGCGGCATACAGGCAAACACAGCATCTTGAGCGCCACAGGCGGGTATTGAGTGGCAGTCACCCGGTCGAAACACGGCTTGACGGCGTGCCGTTGCTCAACTTCAGCGGCAATGACTACCTTGGGCTGGCTGCGCATCCCGAACTGGTGGCGGCGTTCAAGGCCGCCGCGGACGGGCACGGGGTCGGCAGCGGCGCGTCGGCGCTGGTGAGCGGGTTCCGTGCCGAACACCAGTTACTGGAACAGGAACTGGCGGCGTTCTTACAGCGTGACAAGGTCCTGCTGTGTTCATCGGGTTACCTGGCCAACCTGGCGGTGGCCACCAGCCTCGCCGGCAAGGGTGATGTCATCATCCAGGACCGGCTTTGCCACGCCTCCCTGATCGACGCCGCGCGGCTCAGCGGGGCCCGTCTGTCACGCTACACGCATGTTGACATGGCCGCCCTGCAACGGCGCTTGGCCGCTGCCGGCGAAGGCCATACCCTGGTGGTCAGCGACGGGGTTTTTTCTATGGACGGCGATACCGCACCGTTAAGCCGCATGGCTGAGTTGTGCAGCGACCAACGGGCCTGGCTGGTAATCGACGACGCCCACGGTATCGGTGTCTGTGGCCCCGGTGGCCGCGGCAGTGTCGCGGCTGCCGGGCTCGATCAGCGGCAGGTGCCGGTGCTGACGGGCACCCTGGGCAAGGCGTTTGGTTGTTTTGGCGCGTTCATCGCCGGTTCTGCACAGCTCATCGAGCACCTCGTCAACGAGGCCCGCAGTTATATCTATACCACTGCCATGCCGCCGGCACTGGCCGCGGCGGCGCGCGCCGCCTTGCGCCGCGTGATCGAGGACGGCTGGCGGCGCGATCACCTGCGTACCCTGACCGGACATTTCAGGGAAGGCGCCAGGCGCCGCGGCCTGGACCTGATGGCTTCGGATTCACCGATCCAGCCGTTGCTGATCGGCGCCAGCCAGGCAGCGCTGAACGTTGCCGCTTCCCTGCAACGACAGGGTTTCCTGGTGGTCGCCATGCGCCCGCCCACGGTGCGGCCAGGCACTGCAAGGTTGAGAATCACCCTGAACGCGGCACATCAGGAAGCTCAACTCGATGCCCTGCTGGATGCCGTTGCCGTGGCCACCGGACGTGGCTGAAAAACTCAAAATCAGCACGAGCGGGCAGGGTCCCGAGCTGGTGCTGTTGCACGGCTGGGCCATGCACAGTGGCATCTGGCGCGGGCTGGTTGACAGCCTGTCTTCTGAATTCCGTGTGAACCTGGTCGACCTGCCGGGACACGGCGTCAACCGCCACGTGCCGCTGTCGCGCAACTTGCATGAAGTTGCCGGGCAAATCCTGGCCAGCGTACCGCCGGCGGTGTGGATCGGTTGGTCACTTGGCGGCCTGGTCACGCTGGCAGCGGCCATGTTACAGCCGCACATGGTGCAAAAAGCCATCATGGTTGCTGCAACGCCGAGTTTCGCCTGGCAACCCCATTGGGACTGTGGCGTTGACGGCGCGTCGCAGCGGGCGTTCAGCGATGGGCTGGACAACAACCCCGGAGACACCCTTGCGCAGTTCTGGCAGCAGTGTTTTGGCGTCGAGGGGGTCGAGGAGTCCCTGCGTCTCCTGGGCAAGTCATCGGTCACCGACGATCTGCCGGCAAGAGATGACCTGCAGGCGGGCTTGCATCTGCTGTACGGCAATGACCTGTCGGTCAAACTGGACACCTGCAGGGTGCCGGCGCTGTTCCTCGGCGGCAGCCGTGACCGCATCGTCAGGGCGGAATCATTTACCCGCGCCGCAGACCTTACGCCGGAGGCCGAAGCCCACTTGTTACGGGCTGCCGGCCATGCCCCCTTTATCACTCACCGGGACAGGTTTTTGGCTATCATGCGCGGGTTTCTTTTGGGAGAAAAAGCAGCGTGAGCCTGACACCACTGGACAAGGATGCCATCAGGTCGTCCTTCGATCGCGCGGCATCCAGTTACGACCGGCATGCTGTCTTGCAGCGCGAAATCGAATCCCGGTTGCAGGAACGCATCGAGTTTCGGCGTCATGAACCCGGCACGATCCTCGACCTCGGCTGCGGCACGGGTTCGGCGAGCCGTACTTTGGCTGGGCGATTTCCACGCGCCAGCGTTATCGCGCTGGACTGGGCGCCGGCGATGCTGGCGAAGGCCGGGGAAACCCAGGGAGATGCTCAGCCCGGGCCGGGTGTGGTCAGCCGCATTTGTGCTGATATGCACTTTTTACCCCTTGCTGCGCGTAGCACGGACCTGGTTTTTTCCAGTCTCGCCCTGCAGTGGAGCTACGATTTACCCGCGGTGTTTCGCGAATTCAGGCGCATCATGAAAGCCGACGCCATGCTGGTCTTCACCTGTTTCGGTCCTGATACGCTGCGTGAACTCAAACAGGCATGGCAGGCTGTGGACGATCTTCCGCATGTCAACGATTACCCGGACATGCACGATATCGGTGATGAACTGCTGGCCTCGGGGTTTCGCGAACCGGTGATGGATACCGAGCGCCTGACCCTGGAATACCCGGACGTGCTGTCGTTGATGCGCGACCTGAAAGGCATCGGTGCACATAATGTCGCCAGCCATAGGCAACACGGACTGACCGGCAAGACGCGTCTGCAAAGCATGTTGCAGGCCTATGAGGTCTTCCGCCGCGGTGACCGTTACCCGGCCAGCTACGAGATCATCTACGGCACGGCGTTTGCCCCGGGAGAAGGCCAACCGGTCAAGACAGCCGCAGGGGATGTCGCGACGTTCTCCATCGATGCGTTGCGTGCGCGCTCGAGGCACCGCAAACCATCATGAAACGGTGGTTCATTACCGGTACCGACACGGAGATCGGAAAAACCGTGGTCGCGAGCGCGCTGATCCGCCACCTCGTCGCCGCGGGCTACCGGGTTGCCGGTATGAAACCCGTTGCGTCCGGTTGTGCGATGACCGGTGCGGGCTTGCGTAATGAGGATGCCCTGAGCCTGATGGCAGCCAGCAACGTCGGTCTGCCTTATGACGTGGTAAATCCATTTGCCTATGCGCCCGCGATCGCACCGCACATCGCGGCGCAGGAGGCCGGGCGGCCGATTGACATTGCCGCGATCAGTGCCCTGGCGGGTACCATCGAGGCCGATTACCTGGTCGTTGAGGGTGTCGGTGGCTGGATGGTGCCGCTCGGTGACGTCCACATGCTCGCCGACCTGGCGAGGGCGACGGCGGATGAGGTCATCGTCGTGGTCGGCTTGCGTCTCGGTTGTATCAACCACGCCCTGCTGACCGCGGCCCGGATCGCAAGTGACGGCATGCCGCTGAAAGGCTGGATTGCCAATCACGTTGACCCCGATATGCAGGCGCAAGCCGAAAATATGCACACGCTTGAGACGCTGATGCCATGCCCGTTGCTGGGTGTGATGCACTGGCAAAATTCCAACCGGCAATATCCGGAGTTGAAAATTCACCCTAAGGAAGCTCTGAGTAATGCCGTCCTGGCATTATCAGAGCGCGGCATGCGACAAGTGTGATTTTCGACTGCCTTGCAAATCAGCGGCTTAGAGCCGCTGATTTGGCGACACGTCCGTGTGTCGCGGGAACCTCTGAATTAATCACAGGTTCCCTAGTGACTGAGCGCGCCGTGCAATTTAGAATACGCCCTTTCTGATCGATCCATTGCACTGACCC
>JBFZEL010000395.1:0-3360 GCA_041306925.1 Lysobacterales bacterium | reverse complement strand
AGCGGGAACAGGTAGAAGACCTGACCCAGGAAGTTTATCTGCGCCTCGCCAGACGCCCGGAATTGACCAGCATAGAAAATATCAAGGCGTTTGTATTTGCTACGGCAAGAAATCTCCTGCGTGACCGTTTTCGGCGTAAAAAGACCCGGGGTATCCAATTGGACATTGAATCTGAAGAGCAGGTTGCCACGGAAAGCGCAGACCCGGTTGAGGCACTTGAGTTCACCCAGATACTTGACAAGGCTATGCAGGTACTTGGTACTCTTAAGCCTGCGGCGCAGCGTGTCTTCCTGATGCACCGAATCAATGGATTAAGTCATTCTGAAATCGCCCTCACGCTGGGCGTTTCCGCCAGCCTGATTGAAAAGCACATGATTTCAGCAATTGCTGCATTGCGCACGGTAAATACGGCTTGAGCATAGAGCAAGTAGCTACCTTGCCAATTAAAATCGAAGCAAAACGATAAAGAAAGTGGCAAATCCATGATCACTGACGAGATCACTCAAAAACGAACACGCAGTGCAGCCATAGAAATTGCACCTGAAGATTTTCGCGCATTGGGATATCAATTGATTGATCGCCTCACCGATTTCATGACAGCTTTACCCCAGAAATCGGTATCCCAGGACAAGACATCAGCAGAGCTGAGTGATTTGCTGGGGAACAACTCACTACCAGAGTACGGAGATGAACCGACCACGATTCTTAACAACGCGGCCGACTTACTGTTTGAGAACTCGGTTCACCTTGCGCATCCCCGTTTTTGGGGATATATCGCCGGAACACCCGCCCCGATCGGCAGCCTGGCCGATCTGCTCGCCGCTGCCGTGAATCCCAACGTCGGTGCGTGGGTGCTTTCTCCGATGGCTACGGAGATCGAGGCCCAGACCATTCGTTGGCTTGGGGACTTAATCGGTTATGGGCCTGATTGCAGCGGTGTAATGGTAAGTGGCGGCAACGCGGCCAATTTCGTGGCCTTCCTGGCGGCACGAAAAGCCAAAGCACCCTGGGCCGTACGTGAAAGCGGGATGTTTGATGAAGATCACAAGCAATTGCGCGTATATACGTCCAGTCAAACGCATACATGGGTTGAAAAAGCGGCCGATTTTTTTGGTCTTGGTACCAATGCGATTCGTTGGCTGCCAACAGATGACAATATGCGCATGGACACCTCAGTCCTTCGTCAACAAATTGAAGCCGACAAAGCCCGGGGTGATGTGCCCTTCCTTGTGATTGGCACGGCAGGTACAACCGCCGTCGGTGCCATAGACCCCTTGCCTGAGATTGCAACCATTGCCAGGGAATTTGGCCTTTGGTTTCACGTTGACGGTGCTTATGGTGCTGCAGCAGGGGTATTGGGAAGTGAGGCACCCGAGCAATTATCGGCACTTTCCGAAGCAGATTCGGTTGCAATCGATCCGCATAAATGGCTGTATATGCCACTGGAAGCAGGCGCTGTCCTGGTGAGAGATTCGAACGTTCTAAAAGATGCATTCACGTATCACCCAGACTACTATCCCGACCAGGGCGACATGATTGATTATAATGAATATGGCTTACAAAATTCGCGTGGATTCCGTGCGCTCAAGGTTTGGCTGGCATTGCAGCAAGTCGGACGGCAAGGGTATCGGCAAATGATCGCCGAGGACATTCGTTTGGCCAAAACACTCTATCAACTGGCCGATGACCATGCAGAGTTAGAGGCGTTCACGCATTCACTGAGTATCACAACCTTCCGTTACGTTCCGCAGGATTTGCAAACCGGTGATGTGGAAACCGAAGCGTACCTGAATGTTCTGAACAAGGCTTTAGTCCAGCATTTCCACACCAGTCCGGATGCGTATTTATCCAATGCAATCATCAATGGCACCTACCTTTTGCGGACGTGCATTGTTAACTTCCGCACGTCTATAGAGGATATTGAAGCCATACCTGAGCTCGTGGCGAAGGTTGGTCGGCAATTGGATTCAACACTACGCCCATAAATGAATCTGCTGTCCTCAACGAGACATAGTCTACATATTGTTCCGGCGATGAGCGCACGGTTTTGGATGAACTTGATTCTTTCCGGGCTGAAATTAGTCGAACGGTCATCGAAAATGATGCCACCATGGCTCATGAGACCGATAACACATCAACCAGGCTCATTTAACAGTATGAACCCTTGCCCGTATCGCATCGATTATTGGACCTGGATCAAAGTTTCCGGGCAAGCGTAAGGTTTCATCACTTATCATGGGACGTATACCCAATCCATTGCCAGATTGTTCAATATCAAGATCACGGTAAATCGCCACCGGAATTTCCGTTAAACCAAAACTCAGTAACCATGCGACACGGTCTGGATTATGCAGGAAATGTATCCTATATCCACCCTGGGTTTTAGTCATTTGAATACGGGGGATATAAAATGCCAGTTCACCTGTGTCACAACCAATGCTAAAGCAGTTAGATTTGGGTTTGGCGGACCATCTGTCCATGTTGTGCCGCCAGTCTTGGTGAAGCAGATGCAGTAACATATTGTTTATTAGTTGTATTGTTGGCTACATGAAATGGTATGTAGTCTTAAGAAAGACTTGTACTGCTTTTTTGTAATCAGTAGGTCCCGGGTTCGAATCCTGGTGCCGGCACCATTCAAGTTGATGTAAATCATACCCCGGTGTTGTTCAGCATATGATCAGGAAATGATACTATCTTTGCTCTTAAGGTTTGGGCTTAAGGGCATGGCGAGTCATTCAGGATTTCATTTGATCAACTTCAGAAAAGTCGTATTGACACTATCAAGTTGCCTGTTGCTGACCTGGCAACCCCTGCTTGCCGATGACACCGATTTACAGGCCACCCTGCAAAAGATGCAGGATTTACTGGAACAGCAGCAACGACAACTGGATGAGCAACGCAAGGAACTGGCCGCCCAGCGTCTGCTGATCAGGCAACTCCAGGGTCAGGCCCAGCCCGACACCCGGGCCGACCTGCCGGCCAGCGCAGCACCCGGCGTGGTTTATCCGGAAAAGGGGGATGTCAAAGTCGTGGCCAAAGAGGGTGAGTCCGACCCCCCCATTCCGACTGGAGACCAGAGCGGACAACAAAAAGCGGTACTGGCGCTGGCCGAGCAACAGGTTACCGGTCCTGTCACTGACGAAGAAAAAGAACAGGCGAAGAAGCAGGACCAGGCAGAGATTGCCCGCAAAGCATTCTATGATCCGGCCAATACCATTTATGACCCGGATTTTCCCGGGGCGTGGTATCTGCCGGGTACGACGGCGGCTATGAAAGTGGGTGGCTACGTCAACCTGTCGGTGGTCAATAGTTTTGACCCTATGCGGATCCCCGACAGGTTCATCGTCGGCAGTATTCCAC
>JBFZEL010000394.1:0-2667 GCA_041306925.1 Lysobacterales bacterium | reverse complement strand
CTTCTACGCGCGCGCCAAAGTTCACGAGGGTGAACTGGAGAGGGCGCTGAAACTGTTTGACCGGGCCTCGAGGGTCCGCACAGATGATTACCAAAGCGTGTTGCTACAGGCCCAGCTGTATACCAGCCTCGGCCGGAAAGACAAGGCGCTCGAAGTCACGCGCGAAGGCATAGATCGGGTCAGGGCGAGGCTCGACATCGATCCGGCTGACAACCGTGCGCTCAATATGGGCGCCTTCGCGTTGCTGCGCCTGGGCAAGGGCGAAGAAGCGACCGCCTGGATGTGGACCTCGTTGAAAAACGCGCCGATGGATTCCATCATCCAGTACAACGGCGCCTGTTTCTACTCCCTGGCCGGGGATATCAGGCACGCCCTGGACTGCCTGGAACACTGCCTGATCAAGGTGGGCAACATCAGCCGTGAGTGGCTGGACCACGATTCGGACCTGGACAATATCCGCAACCACCCCAGGTTTGCAGAAATCGTCCGCAACTTCCCGGAATAGCCATCCTATGGAAGCTCTGATTAATGCCGTCCTGGCATTATCAGAGCGCGGCAGCCGAAAAGCGTGATTTTCGACTGCCTTACAAATCAACGGCTTAGAGCCGCTGATTTGGCGACACATCCCTGTGTCGCGGGAACCTCTGAATTAATCAGAGGTTCCATAGGCATTGCACCTGCGCCGACCGGTCAAATGTCCGGGTTAAAATCAGCCGCGTCTGAGGTTATGATGCAGGTATGCATCTGTTGCTGCCGCTTGTGCTCATTGTCGTGCTGATCTTTGGCCCCGGTTGGTGGGTGCGCAAGGTCCTGTCGCGTTACAGTAACCCGGCCGACCGTTACGAGGGCACCGGCGGTGAAGTGGCCAGGTACCTGCTGGACCGCCTCGATCTGAAAAATGTGAAAGTGGAGGAAACCTCCGCGGGCGACCATTACGACCCGCAGGCTAAAGCCGTCCGGCTGACGCCGGATAAACTCAATGGCCGGTCACTGACAGCGGTGACCGTGGCCGCGCATGAGGTCGGACATGCGCTGCAGGACAAGGTCGGCTTCGCTCCGCTGAAAATCCGTAACCGGCTGATCGCGATGACACGGCCGGTCGAACGGCTGGGCGCGGGTATCCTGATGGCTGCGCCGTTCATCGGCATGCTGACCCGGGCGCCATCGCTGAGCCTGTTGATGATCACGGGCGGCCTGATGAGTCTGCTCGCCACCACGCTGGTGCACCTCGTGACGCTGCCGACCGAGTGGGACGCCAGCTTTAATCGCGCCCTGCCCATGCTGGAACAGGACGGCATCCTCAAACCGGTCGACCTGCCGCACGCCCGGCGTCTGCTCACCGCCGCGGCGCTGACCTACCTCGCGGCCTCGCTGGCCAGCCTGTTGAATATCGCCCGCTGGTGGGCCCTGTTGAGAAGGTAATCAAGCCGCAACTTCCGGTGTTCCCTTGAGCCTTTCGCGCATACGTTGCACGACCGCGTAGAACATCGGCACGAACAGGGGCACCAGGATGGAGGCAGCGACCATGCCACTGAAGACTGCGGTGCCCAGCGAGCGGCGGCTGGCTGCGCCGGCACCGGTTGCGATAACCAGTGGAATAACACCGAGCACGAATGAGAACGCGGTCATCAGCACCGCGCGCAGGCGCAGCCGGGCGGCAGTGACAGCGGCGTCGAAAATACTCAAGCCCGCGTGCTCGCGCTGCGCCTTGGCGAACTCAACGATCAGGATCGCATTCTTGGTCGCCAGCCCCATCAGCAGCACGATACCCACCTGCATGTACACATCGTTGTTGAGCCCCGCCCAGGTCTGACCCAGGACTGCGCCAAAAATGGCCAGCGGCACCGACATCAGCACCGGGACCGGAATCGACCAGCTTTCGTACTGGGCCACCAGGAACAGAAATACAAACAGCAGGGCCATGCCAAAGATCATACCCACCTGCCCGCTGGCAATCTTTTCCTGGTAGGCCTGCCCGGTCCACGCGTAGGTATATCCCTGCGGCAGGGTGGTATCGGCCAGCTTTTCCATGGCCGCAATGGCTTCACCGGAGCTGTAACCCGGCGCCGCCGAACCGTTGACGGTGATGGAGCGGAAGATGTTGTAACGGCTGACCTGGTCAGGTCCGAACAGCGGTTCGGTTTTAAGCAGGGTACGCAGTGGCACCATGTCGCCGTCGTTGTTGCGCACCTGCAGACTGTAGATGCTCGATGTGTTCTGGCGGAAGGCTGCATCCGCCTGTATCAGCACCTGGTAGGTCTTGCCGAACTTGTTGAAATCGTTGGCGTAGGCTTTGCCGGTGGAAGCCGCCAGGGTGTTGAAGATGGAATCCAGCGGCACCCCGAGGGTCTTGGCTTTGTCGCGGTCGATTTCGAGGAAAATTTGTGGCACCGACGCCCTGAAGGTACTGAATACCGAACTTAATTGCGGTGCCTGGTTGGCCGCCACCGCCAGGCCGCCGAGCACCGCCGCCATGTTCTGGGGTGTGTCGCCGGAGGTGGACTGCAGAATGAATTCGAAGCCACCGGTGCTGCCGAGTCCGGGGATGGGCGGCGTACGGAAGGGGGATACCGTGGCGAACGGCAGGGCCTTGAGTTTGGGCCGCACCCCTTCGACGATGGACTGCTCGTGGAGTGCGGCGCTCGTGCGCTCTGACCAGTGGTCCAG
>JBFZEL010000393.1:0-5512 GCA_041306925.1 Lysobacterales bacterium | reverse complement strand
GAAGCCCTGTTGGCGGGCGAATTCCTCCGCGCCGTCACCCATCAGCAGCACGTGTTCCGAGCTGGTCATTACCTTAAACGCCAGTTCAATGGGATTTTTGATGGACCTGACGGACGCGACCGCGCCTGCGTTCAAGCCTGCGCCCTCCATCAGCGAAGCGTCCATTTCATGTCCGCCGGCGGCGTTGAATACGGCGCCCTTGCCGGCATTAAACAACGGTGAATCCTCCATCACCCTGATCGCGGCGATGACGGCTTCAGTGCTGCTTGCACCGGACTCGAGCGCACGGTAGCCGGCCTGGACGGACTCCTGCAAGACCGCGCGGATGGCGGTTTCCCTGTCGGCCGTCATGTCCGCCCTGGCGATGGTGCCGGCGCCGCCGTGGATGACGATGGCGAAAGGGGAATCTGCGGTATTCCTATCCACGTTCATGCCCGCGATCCGGCCCAGAAAAGACCCGCGTAGATTTTGGGGTCCACCATGATACCCTCCGCCATGCGTGCTTCCAGCCATTGACTTGCTTCTGCAAGCGGCACCCGGTGGACGGTGATGTTTTCATCGCCGTGTCCGCCGCCGGGGCCTACCTGTTCGAGGTCGCCGGCAAAAAAAATGGTGACGATTTCATTGCTCATGCCCGGCGTGCTCGGACAGGTCAGCAGTTTGTCAAAATAACCGGCGCGGTAACCGGTCTCTTCGATCAGTTCCCTTTGCGCGGCCGTCTCGAGGCTTTCCCCGCGGTCCCCGCTGTCGCCCACCAGGCCGGCCGGCAACTCCATGACGCGGCCATTGACCGGCACACGGTACTGCTCAACGAGTATCAATTCACCCGCATCGGTCACCGGCACCAGCACCACCACACCACTCGCGTTGGTGCGGAATGCGTACTCCCAGTGATCGCGTTCCTGTAACCCAAGAAAGCGTCCACGGTAATGAATCGTTACATTTTCTGCCACAGTCTGACCCCGTGCTCTGCTAAACTGCGGCATTGTATCCCAAGCACACTGTCAACCCTATAAAATTGGAGCAAAGCCGGGCGGAACCAATCACGTGCCGGCAGTTCATAAAGAGCGGCGCCTGGCAGGGCGGAAAAAAAAGGAAAACCATGTTGTATAAAGCAGTCATTATCCTGGTCATTGCATTTGCCCTGGCCGCCGGCAGCCTGCCTCTGGCCGCCCAGACCGAAGCCGCCAAAGCCCAGCCTGAAGCCGCCAAAGCCCAGACCGAAGCCGCCAAAGCCAGCCTGAAGGCGTGCCTGCCCTGCTGGTCAAGGCCAACCAGGCGTACGCCGCCAAGGACTACCTGAACTTCCGCATAACGCTCGAGAGCTTGCACAGGTTGCGTCCCAATAACAGCCAATACATGTACCAACTGGTGATCGCCCACGCCCTGCTGAACGAAAAATCCCAGGCCTATGACCTGATGTTACGCATGCAACGGCAGGGTCTGGCCTATGATTTCACGGCTACGGATGACACCCTGAATATCAGGGGCACCGAGGTTTTTGATTACGTCAATAACCTGATGAAAGGCGCTAGCGCGCCGGTGGGTGAATCCGAAACGGTATTCACCCTGCCCGAAAAAATAAAATTGCCCGAGGCCATCAGCTGGGATGAAAGCCGGCAGAAATTCCTGGTCGGCACGCTTAGCGAAGGTCAGATTTTCGCAGTCGGCAAGGACGGCAGCGTCGCTGAATTGCTCAAGGCTGACGCTGTAAATGGACTCTGGGGGATTTTCGATATCCTGGTGGACCCGCCGCGTAACCGCCTGTGGGTCAGCAGCGCATCCCTGCCGGGGGTTGCCCGCTATGAGCCCGCCGACAGGGGCCGTTCCGGGCTTTTCGAGTTCAACCTGGAAACCCTCGAGTTGATCGGCCGTTACCCGGTGCCGGTTGATGGCAATCCCCACATCCTTGGCAACATGACGCTCGGACCTGGCGGTGACGTGTTTGTAGCGGACCGCGCGCTACCGCTTGTTTACAGCAAGCCGGCGAGTGAGGACAAGCTCAAACCCATACTGGCCCTGAGGGATATGATCAGCCAGCGTGGTCTCGCGATGACACCTGACGGTCGCCTCCTGTACGTTGCCGACCGCGAGATGGGCATCATGGTGGTCGACCTCGAGGGCCGGCAGGCGCGGTTGCTGGGGGTTCCCGAATCACTGAACCTGGCGGGCATCGATGGTCTGTACCGCAAAGACAACGCGCTTTTCATCATCCAGAACGGCATCCAGCCACAGCGCGTCATGCGTCTGCAACTCGATGCCAGCGGTACAAAAGTCGAAAATGTCGGGCCATTGGCTGTCGCACAACCGGAATTTGATTTCCCCAGCTTTGGCACCCTGGTGGGTGAAGACCTGTACTATTTCGCCAGTAGCCAGGGGATAGGCAAAACGGGGTCTGAAAAACCCGTTAGCGTGTTGCGCACACCGCTGAATGTCGGCACTGACCTGGTGCAACCTGACATGCAGCAGTTTTTAAAGCAACAGGAAGAACTGCACAAGCAGCGCGCAACGGATAACAAGGATAACTAAGGAAGCTCTGATTAATCAGAGGTTCCCTAAAACAGTCTGACCGCCAGGTCAGGCGGTCAACAGGCAACGGCGGCGTAGCATGCCGCCGAATTCCATTTCATCGAACAGGCGGTTGAGACGGGCAGCATCGACTTCGCCGCGGGCCAGGGCCGGGTTTTCAAGCGCCGACGGAACCCGGGTTTCAATACCCGTCAGCCGTCGCGCCAATTCCGCCGCCGGCCTGTGTTCCACCAGTTTTTGACGCAGTGATTTCGCGCCGCGGATGCTCAGGTGCGGAACCTCTTCAATGCGTTCCCAGAGCGCTTCGAGGTTGTCAAAGTGACTCAGCAGGGCAGCGGCCGATTTGGGTCCGATGCCCGGCACACCGGGGATGTTGTCGACGACGTCACCGGTAAGGGCAAGAAAATCCGCCATCTGCCCGGGAAAGACGCCGAACTTGTCCTTGATTTTTGCATGGCCGAGTTTCTGGTTGCGGTTGAAATCCCACCAGGTGTCGTTTGCTTCGATCAGTTGCGCCAGGTCCTTGTCGCTGGACACGATGCAGACGGGGTGTCCCCGTTGCCGCCAGTGCGACGCCAGTGTGCCGATGAGGTCGTCGGCCTCGTAACGGTCATCGGCAAAACAGCTTAGCCCCATGGCTTCAGACACTTCCCTGGCCCACCTGAACTGGCGTTTCAGTTCTTCCGGGGCCGGTTCACGATTGGCTTTGTAGGCAGGGTAAATCTCGTTGCGGAAGCTCTTGCTCAACGATACGTCGAAGGCCACACCGATGTGCTCGGCTTTGGTCTGTTCGAGCAGGCTGCAGAGGAATCCGGTAAAGCCGTAAACGGCGTTGGTGGGTGCGCCCGCCGAGGTGGCGAATTCATCCGAAATTGAGAACCAGGCACGGAATAGATAGATGCTGGCATCAACGAGGTAGACGGGTTGCAGGCTCATAGACCGGCTATGTTAACCCAAATGGGGACAAAGGCCTTATACCAGTAACGACTCGCCCTGTTCGACCCGTTTGCGTAAAACACTGTTGCGCGGGAAATGCGCCAGCAGGAATTCCATCTGGTCGTTCAGGATCTGGCGGCCCTGCAGGTAGACGTACTCCGCGTGGGTCGGGCAAAACGGGATCGCAAGCAATTCCATGTCTGCCTGCTCGGGTGTCCTGCCGGCCTTGTGATTATTGCAGCGCTTGCAGGCGGTGACGACATTGACCCAGCGGTCCTGGCCGCCCTGGCTGAGGGGCAGGACGTGGTCCCTGGAAAGCAGGTAGCTGGGAAATTGCAGACCACAATACAGGCACAGGTTCTGATCGCGGCGGAACAGCGACTGATTGCTCAGGGGCGGTACGTAAGCGGATGAGAACAGGTGCTTGTGGGGATTGTGTCCGTAGGTGGCAATGATCGCATCGACACTGACCGAACTCTGGCGGCCGCTGATGGCGTTGATTCCACCACGGACCTGGTAAAGTGTTTTTCCGAGGGAGTAAGAGACCTGGTCAAGCGTGATAAGCCTGACCGCTTCCTGGTAGCCGACCCATTCCAAAGGCATACCGGATACATCTGTGCGTAGGACCCGTTGCTGTAAGTTCATGACCTCAGTTATCGATTCGGACCAAAATAGCCGTGCGCGCAAGCTATGGTGTTGGTTCACAATCCAGTGCCGCAGGTGTTGTTTTATATTGTTTTGTTATCAATCGCAAGCGAAAATTTGAACGATTTGAATATTCGCCGGCGCAGGCGCAAGCCGTTATTGCGAAACCGTGGCAAGTGTCCGTTGTCTCAACCGCAACGATTAAACCAGGAGTCGGGTGTGAAAAAGCTATTACGCGAATTTTTTCTGTTGCTGGCCCTGCTGTGCGGTGCGGGGCCGGCGTTGGCTGTTTTACCTGCGGCAGTGGATGGTCAACCCCTGCCATCACTCGCCCCGGTACTCAAGCAGGTGACGCCATCGGTGGTCAACGTGTACACCCAGACCCGGGTGCGTGTCAGGAGCCCATTGCTGGATGACCCGTTTTTCAGGCGATTTTTCAATACCCCCGACATGCCGCAGGAACGTGTTTCGCAAAGCCTGGGTTCCGGTGTCATCGTCAACGCCGAAAAAGGCTATGTGCTGACCAATAATCACGTTATTGCCGGCGCAGACGAAATTGCCGTCGGCCTCAAGGACGGACGCAGTCTCGCAGCGAAACTCATTGGCACCGATCCCGATACCGATCTCGCGGTGATCCAGATACCGGCCGAGAACCTGACGGCGCTGACCCTGGCGGATTCCGACGAACTTGAGGTGGGAGACTTTGTCGTTGCGGTGGGCAATCCCTTCGGACTGGGTCAGACGGTCACCTCCGGAATTGTCAGCGCGCTGGGTCGCACCGGTTTGCGCGGTCTTGAATATCAGAATTTTATCCAGACCGATGCCTCGATCAACCCGGGCAATTCCGGTGGGGCCCTGATCAATCTGCGTGGCGAACTGGTGGGCATCAACAGCGCCATATTCACGCCCAGCGGCGGCAACGTGGGGATCGGTTTCGCCATTCCATCCAGCATGGCCCGTTACGTGATGGGGCAGTTGATCCAGTTTGGCGAGGTGCGGCGAGGGACCCTCGGCCTGATCGTCCAGGACCTGACCCCGGACCTGGCCGGTGCGTTCGCGGTTGAGCCAGGCAAGGGTGTACTGGTGGCGGAAGTGGCCGCTGGCATGGCGGCCGATGAGGCGGGTTTGGAACCGGGTGACGTGATCGTCAACATAGATAACCAAGCCGTTAACAGCGCCATGGATTTTCATAATGCCCAGGGCCGCGTGGCGATCGGTGAGTCGCTCGAAATCGGTTATCTGCGCAAAGGCAAAACACGCAACACCAGGCTGGTCGTCGCGGCCGTGCCGGTACTGAGCGGGGCTGACCTGGATTACCGTCTCGAGGGTGCGCGCTTTACAGACCTGACGGAAAGACACAGGCAACTGTACCTGACCGGAGTATTGCTCGACGATCTCGATG
>JBFZEL010000392.1:0-6236 GCA_041306925.1 Lysobacterales bacterium | reverse complement strand
AATCTGGCCTGCCGGGCAGATTCAAACATTGAATCGAAAATGCATGATGTCCCCTTCCTGGGTAACGTAATCCTTGCCCTCAAGACGCAACTTACCTGCTTCCTTGGCACCGTGCTCGCCACCGAATCTGACAAAGTCATCGAAACTCGTCACCTCAGCGCGTATGAAACCGCGTTCAAAATCGGTATGAATCCTGCCCGCTGCATTGGGCGCCGTTGCGCCCCTGGTAATTGTCCAAGCTCTGACTTCCTTTGGGCCAGCAGTGAAAAACGTCAACAGGTCCAACAACGCATACCCCGCGCGGATGACACCGGCCAGGCCCGATTCTTTCAAGCCGAGCGCAGCCAGAAATTCTTGCCGGTCTTCGCGGTCAAGTTGCACCACTTCGGCTTCGATGGCCGCGCACACGGGTACGACCCTGGCGTTTG
Organism: Lysobacterales bacterium; assembly: GCA_041306925.1. Taxonomy (GTDB): domain Bacteria; phylum Pseudomonadota; class Gammaproteobacteria; order Xanthomonadales; family SZUA-36; genus SZUA-36. Next base: position 5,808 of record JBFZEL010000392.1, on the reverse strand, counting down.
CAGCGCTTGCGTACGCCCTTACCTGGTCGAGTAAGGGGTTATTCTCAAAACCGTCTTCAGCAACATTGGCGATGTATTCGACCGGTTTCATTGTAAGCAGGTTGAGATCCTTCAGTTGGCGCTTTTGTTCTTTATCCAGGTCGAGGCTGCGGACGTTGCCGGATTCACTCAAACCGGTCATGACCTTGGTCAGCAGCGCCACGCGGGCCAATGCCTCTTTATCGCCACCACGGGTTTGTTTATCCGCTTTCTGCAGCGCGCGCTCAACGGCGTCCAAATCTGCCAGTGCCAGTTCTGTGTTGATGATCTCGATATCAGAAATCGGATTCACCTTGCCAGAAACGTGAATCACGTCATCATTTTCAAAACAACGCACCACGTGTGCAATCGCATCCGTTTCGCGAATGTGGGATAAAAACTTATTGCCCAGGCCTTCACCTTTCGAGGCGCCGGCAACCAGGCCGGCAATATCCACGAACTCCATGGTGGTGGGAATAATTTTTTCAGGTTTGACGATCGCCGCCAACTGCGCAAGACGCAAATCCGGCACCGGCACGATACCTATATTCGGATCGATGGTACAAAACGGGTAGTTTTCAGCTGCAATCCTGGATTCAGTCAACGCATTGAACAACGTTGACTTGCCAACATTTGGCAGCCCGACAATTCCACATTTAAAACCCATGATCCATATCCAGTTTAGTTGACCGGTGGCTCTTCACCGGTGTGTAAGTCCTTGGTGGCCTTAGAGAGGTTGCCTGTCAGCAGATCAGGCATTATGGCAATGGCATTGCTTATCGAGCGCAGCATTTCCTGCTCCTGATCGGCTGTTGGCCGGCTTAACACGTACCCGGTAACGGCTTCCTTTATACCCGGGTGACCAATACCGATGCGCAGTCGCAGGAAATCGGTGTTATCGACATGCCGGAAAATATCCCGCATGCCGTTGTGCCCGCCGTGGCCACCACCTTTTTTTAGACGGATTGTGCCGGGTGGAAGATCCAGATCGTCGTAGGCAACCAACAGGTTTTCCGTGCTGATTTTGAAGTAATCCAGCAATGCCCGCACCGACTGACCGCTGTCATTCATATACACGGACGGCTTGGCGAAAATACAGTCCCTATTGTAAATCCTGGCCCGGCAAACTTCCGCCGACACCTTTGTCTGTAATCTGAATCCCTTATCGCCCGCAACCGCGTGATTTTCTTTATACAAGGCGTCCAAAAACCAAAACCCGGCATTGTGCCGGGTTTGGCTGTATTGATTGCCAGGGTTACCGAGGCCGACGATCAAAAATAATTCGGACAAACCTGGCTCCGTTGATAATTCCCTATGCGTTCCTGTCTTTTCGTCAGCAGAATCACACCCTTTGACCTAGTCGTCGGCCTTTTCACCCTCAGCTGCAACCTGACCTTCCAATGTGACTGCAACACCGGTACCCTGAGATTCCCTTACGTGTGATGTGTTGGCAATCATTTGATCACCACTTCCACCTTCACCCAAAGCGGGTATTTGCACACCCTCAGGCAGTTGAATGTCGGATAACATGACAACGTCGCCGATCTTAAGTTGGGAAAGATTGATATCCAGAAAGCCGGGGAGATTACCCGGCAATGCAGCGATTTCAATTTCCGTCACCAGGTGCTGGATAACGACACCGGAAGCCTTGCCCGCCGGCGATTCACTTTCACCGATATAATGAATCGGCACATGCATGCGAAGAATTTCTTCATCGGAAACACGCATGAAATCGAGATGCATGATCTGGGCCTTGTAGGGATGGTGCTGCACATCACGGACAATGACTTTCTGTGTGCGACCGTCAGCAACCTGGATCACCAGGATGCTCGAAAAGAAGGATTCCTGTTCAGCTCTGTGCTTCAATGGATCGTGTTCGATAGTCAGGGTGGCGGGGGCTCTGTGGCCACCATAAATTACGGCGGGGATTTTGCCCTGATGACGCAGGCGGCGGCTCGCACCTTTCCCTACATCTTCACGGATTTCCGCGTTGATAATGTTTGATTCGTTCATGATATTCCTCAAAATAATTACATTCGCTCCGAAGCAGGCGCAGCTGAATCGAAGCATAAAGGCCGGTTAAACGGCAGTTCATCCATCCCCGCGACCAGGGGCGGCACGAAAAACAGCCGGTTATTATAGCTTACTCATGATAGATGGGCGCAACATAATATTGTAATTTTATCCGAAGATTCGACACGGGCGTGGGTTCGGTTTCATTCCCGGAGATTATCCAAATATGTAAACAGGTGAACGGCTGGACCAGCGCTGCTAAGCCATCAATCAACGTAGAGGGAACTCACTGACTCCCCATGCGCCATACGACGGATCGTTTCCGCCAGCATTTGTGCAACACTCAACACACGGATTTTGCCGCATTGTTGTGCGGCATCGCTGAGCGGGATGGTATCGGTAACGACCAGTTCAGCCAGTTGGGAATTGACTATATTGTCGATCGCAGGCCCGGAAAGGACCGGGTGTACACAATAGGCCACTACGCGCTTGGCGCCGTTATCTATCAGGGCGTCCGCCGCGGTACAGAGCGTACTTGCGGTGTCGACCATGTCATCAACCATCACACAATTCTTGCCCTGGATATCGCCGATGATATTCATGACCTTGGCAACATTGGCGCGGGGCCGGCGCTTGTCGATGATGGCCAGTTCGGAATCAAGGCGTTTGGCGATGGCCCTCGCCCGCACCACGCCGCCAACGTCCGGTGATACGACGACCAGGTCTTCCGCACCCTGGTGCTGCCAGATATCCGCCAGTGTCAATGGCGAGGCGTAGACGTTATCCACCGGTATGTCAAAGAAGCCCTGGATCTGGTCGGCATGCAGGTCGATGGTTATTACACGGTCGGTTCCGACGGTGCTGATCATCTTGGCCGCCACCTTGGCGGTGATCGGCACACGCGCAGAACGCGGTCGCCGGTCTTGGCGGGCATAGCCAAAATAGGGAATAACTGCAGTAACCCGGGATACCGACGCGCGTTTCAGCGCATCCACCATAACCAGCAATTCGATGAAGTTATCGGCCGTTGGCGCACAGGTCGGCTGGATCAGATAAATATCGCGACCACGGACGTTTTCCATGATCTCGACGAGCACTTCCCCATCGCTGAAACGGTCGACGATAGCCTTACCCATCGGAACACCGAGTTCGCGCGCAATGTCATTTGCCAATTTGGGGTTGGCATTACCTGCAAAAACCATCAGGGAAGGACTGGCCACCGTCTCACCACCTGGACTGAATTGTTATATGGTTTTTGAAAATGGCTGGGACGGCAGGACTCGAACCTGCGAATGCGGGGATCAAAACCCCGTGCCTTAGCCAACTTGGCGACGTCCCAATCGTTTTCAATACTTGAATGCGCTCAACTCCACGGTCATATATTCAACAAACCTGATCTGTCGACCCCGCTGACAGGCCGCACATTATATCGGCATTCTAATTCGCCTGCCGCGCGGATTGCATTTTTTTTTGTGGCAAATGATAAAAAAAACGTGCTGCCCGTGCCACTCATATGTGGCTCACCCCAGGCAGACAAATCCTCTACCAATTGTTTGAGTTCCGGGTATAACTGCAACACCACCGCCTGGCAGTCATTCCGGCCCGGCCGGCACCTGGCGGGTGACATCTCCACGGGCCTCGAGTCACGCTTGAGTGATGGATGGCGAAAAATCTCGGCGGTAGAAATACTTACATCCGGAAACACCAGTACGTAAAACCTTTGACCGAGTTCCACGGCGTGCAATTTCTCACCCCGGCCCTCCGCCCACGCGCTGTATCCATTGACAAACACCGGCACATCCGCGCCCAGTTCCAGGCCCAGTCCGGCGAGTTGCTGGCGGGACAATCCACACGACCACAACTGGTTCAATGCAGACAAAACCGTAGCGGCGTCAGAACTGCCGCCGCCCAGACCGGCGCCGATCGGAATTCGCTTGTGCAATGTAATCTGCACACCTTTTTGCACACCGCAGCGGGTTTGCAGCAGACGCGCCGCCCGTACACAGATATCCTCCGTCTCAGGAATACCGGCGTTGTTGCCAGCCCGGCTGATTTGACCGCTGGAGTTGATTGCGAAACTCAATTCATCCCCCCAGTCCAGAATTTGAAACAGGGTTTGCAATTCATGATAGCCATCCGGACGACGGCCGGTAATATGCAGGAACAGGTTCAACTTGGCGGGCGCGGGCCAGACCTGCAACGCGTTTTCAGTCGGCGGGCGCATCGTCCAGACCCATTCGCCAACGGCTAATGGCCAGCTTCACGCGGTAATCATCCCGCTTCGCATCCAGCCGGACGGGCATCGCCATACCGTCAAATGCGTCATAACGGTTGAAATCCACGCTCCAGCCAAATTGCCGCAGCGAGATCAACAGGCCATCCGGACCCAGTGTTTCATTTTCAGTGACGCCCGGTGCCGCCAGGCCCCGAACCCACCATTGCAGGGCGTCCAGCGGTATGGGCCAGCCGATTTGCTCCTGGATCAATTCGCTCACAGCCGGCGCCGCCTGTTCGGTACCGTCTGCCATCTGCAGCCACGCGCCTTCCGGGCCGACCTGTAAATGCCACGCCCCGCGCCCCATCGCACCGTGAAAATCAAGCTCACTATGGCCGGGCTTAACCTCCCACTGCAGCCTGCCGCTGCCGCCCTGGTCGCCGTCATCCATGGAAATCTTGCCCACAAGACCCCAGCTGACAATGGCCTCGAGTTGGCCGGTGCGCTTCTGAAACGCCGCGCGATCAAGCCGTTCCGGGTCCCTTGACGGAACAGTGGTGCAGGCACTAACGGTGCACAGCAGAAGTATCAACCAATAACGTTGCCACGCGAAAATCCTTTTCAAGGCAGTTCACCGAAACGCCGCATGGTACTGATCAGAGTCTCGTTATCACTTTCCAGTTGCATGCCCAACTGCCAGGTGGCACGCGCCTCATCTTTTTGTCCACGGGCCCACAGTACTTCTCCGAGGTGGGCCGCGATCTCGGCATTGCGCATCATTTTCCAGGCTTCCCGCAGGTAACTCTCGGCCTCGGGTAAACGACCGAGCCGGTAGGATATCCAGCCCATGCTGTCGACGATGGAAGCATCATCGGGCTGTAATTCGTAGGCCTGTGAAATCAGTTTCTCGGCTTCATCGTAACGTTCCGTCAGATCGGCCAGTGTATAACCCAGCGCATTGATGGCCGCGGCATTGTCGGGTTGTTCCGCAATGATCAGGCGCAAATCTTTTTCAGCCAGGTCAAGTTGACCCACAGCGACCGCCATCAACGCCCGCATGTAACGCAACGGAATGTCCCCTGGCTGCGACTTCAGACCATCATTCAGAAGTTCGAGGGCCTGTTCCGTGTCACCCGCCTCCTGGAGGATTTGTGCTTCGGCCTGGTAACTCTGGGACATGATCTCCGTGTCAGCCCCGACCCTGAGTTGAGCGAGGAGATTGCGTGCCTCTTCCACGCTGCCAAGACCAGCCAGCAAAAACGCCTGGCGCAGCAGGGCGCTTATCGATTTTTCGCCACTGACCTGTTTGTACCAGTCAATGGCTTCACGCTGACGCTGCAGCAACTCGGCACTTTGCGCCGCCTGAAATGCCGCCTCCGACTTGTCGTCATATTGCACGTTGTAAAAGCCCGCATATAACGACTCTGCGTTTTCCGTGTCACCAGCATCCATGGCAAAGATGATGCGGGTAAATCTCATATCGGGCGTGTCTGGCAACTGCGCCAAAACCTGCTGTGCGGTTTTCAACTCATCATTTCGTTTTAAAAGCTCCGCGTAGACCA
>JBFZEL010000391.1:0-3145 GCA_041306925.1 Lysobacterales bacterium | reverse complement strand
GAAATCATCGCCGCGTCTGACGCGGTACTGATCGCCCGCGGTGACCTGGGCGTGGAAATTGGTGACGCGGAATTGCCGGGTCTGCAAAAGCTCATTACACGCAAATCACTCGAACAGAACCGCCTGGTTATCACCGCCACCCAGATGATGCAGTCCATGGTGGAAAGCCCCATACCCACACGTGCGGAAGTGCTGGATGTCGCCAATTCTGTTTTCGACGGTACCGATGCGGTGATGTTATCGGCGGAAACTGCCGTCGGCCGTCATCCCCAGACGGTGGTGGAGGCCATGAACCGGATTTGCCTGGGTGCCGAACGGCACGATGATACCCGTCCAAACGGCGATAATCTGAACGTCCAGTTTCAGCGTATCGACCAGGCCATCGCGATGGCGGCGATGTACATGGCAACCAATGTCTCGGTCCAGGCGATACTCGCATTGACAGAGTCGGGATCCACTGCGCAATGGCTCTCAAGGGTGCGTTCCCGTGTGCCGATTTTTGCCTTGTCGCCCGTGCGTGACAGCCTCCGGCGCATGGCCCTGTATCGGGGCGTTTATCCGGTTGCGCACAACATCCCCAGTTCCGATGTTGAAGTTACCCTGACCGATGGTGTGCGCTTGTTGTTGCAGCAGGGTCACATCAAGGTGGGTGACCGGATTATCCTGACGATGGGGCAGCATACGCACAACGAGGGCGGGACCAATTCGTTGCGGTTGGTGCAGGTGGAAGAGGACGGTTACCTCGGTTATAGCCCCACTTTGCAATCCAAATGAAGGCAAACCAGCGTCTATACTAATAAGAACAATTAAATGACGGCTTTGCCGTGGTGGAAGCACAAAAACATGAACGAAAAAACGCCAAGAGTAAAGAGGCATAGCGAATGAATAGCAAGTCGACTTTGCAAACACAGGATTCCGATCCCATAGAGTCAGGTGAATGGCTGGAGTCCATGCAAGCGGTCATCGAGCGCGCCGGACCCGAGCGCGCTCATTACCTGTTGGAACGGCTGGTGGATTTTACCCGTCGCTCGGGTGGTCACCTGCCGTATGACGCGACCACCGCCTATGTCAACACGATCCCGGCCAGTCAGAGCGCCAGGTTGCCTGGAGATTACGAGGTCGAACGGCGTATCCGCGCACTGACCCGCTGGAACGCGCTGGCCATGGTTCTGCGTGCCGGCAAGCGCGGCGGTGAACTCGGCGGGCATATCGCCAGTTTTGCTTCTGCGGCATCTCTGTACGACGTCGGTTTCAATCATTTCTTCCGTGGTCCCGATCACGAGACAGGCGGTGACCTGGTCTATATACAGGGTCATTCATCCCCGGGGATTTACGCACGCGCTTTCCTGGAAGGACGGCTCAGCGAAGAACAGATGGATAATTTCCGCCAGGAAGTCGATGGCAACGGCCTGAGTTCCTACCCCCACCCCTGGTTGATGCCGGATTTCTGGCAGTTACCGACCGTGTCGATGGGTCTTGGTCCGATCATGGCGATCTACCAGGCACGGTTCCTGAAGTACCTGCACAACCGCGGTATCGCAGATACATCCCAGCGCAAGGTCTGGTGTTTTGTGGGTGATGGTGAAACCGATGAGCCGGAGGCACTCGGTTCCATTTCACTGGCGGGCCGTGAGGGTCTGGACAACCTGATTTTCGTCGTCAATTGCAACCTGCAGCGCCTGGACGGACCGGTGCGCGGCAACGGCAAGATCATCCAGGAACTGGAAGGCGTGTTCCGCGGGGCGGGCTGGAACGTGATCAAGCTGATCTGGGGCTCGAAGTGGGATGACCTGCTGGCCAAAGACAAGGACGGCCTGTTGCGCAAGCGCATGGATGCAGTGGTGGATGGTGAATACCAGAACTACAAGGCCAAGGGCGGCGCCTACACGCGTGAGCACTTCTTTGGCGTGGTGCCGGAACTGCGGGAAATGGTCGCCAATATGACCGACGACGACATCTGGCGGCTCAACCGCGGTGGTCATGACTCGCACAAGATTTACGCGGCCTACCATGCGGCCAGCCGGCATACCGGCCAGCCGTCCGTGGTCCTGGCCAAGACGGTCAAGGGTTACGGCATGGGCGAGGCGGGTGAAGGACTGAATATCTCGCACCAGCAAAAGAAGATGGACGAAGCCTCGATACGCGCATTTCGTGACCGTTTCAAGGTGCCGGTGTTCGATATCGATATACCTGAAATGCCGTATTACCACCCGGGCGAAGACAGCGTTGAAATCCGGTATATGAAGGAACGCCGCCAAGCCCTTGGCGGCTTCCTGCCGCAGCGCCGGGTCGCTTCACTGCCACTCAAGGTTCCCGAACTGGATGCCTTCGAGACCCTGCTCAGGGACACCGGCGAGCGTGAAGTCAGCACCACGATGACCTATGTCAGGGCCCTGGCCATCATGTTCAGGGACAAGAATATCGCCAAACAGATCGTGCCCATCGTTGCCGATGAAGCGCGCACCTTCGGCATGGAGGGCATGTTCCGGCAGCTGGGCATTTACTCATCCAAGGGCCAGCTATATACACCCGTGGACTCCGACCAGTTGATGTTCTACAAGGAGGACACCCGCGGCCAGATCCTGCAGGAGGGTATTTCCGAAGCCGGCGCGATGTCATCGTGGATCGCGGCGGCAACCAGTTATGCCAATAACGGCGTGCCGATGATCCCGTTCTTCATTTTTTACTCCATGTTTGGTTTTCAGCGTATCGGCGACCTTGCCTGGGCCGCTGGCGACCTGCGCGCCCGCGGTTTCCTGCTAGGCGGCACATCCGGTCGCACCACGCTCAATGGCGAGGGCCTGCAGCACGAGGACGGCAACAGCCATGTCATGTCCGGGCTGGTGCCCAATTGCGTTTCCTACGATCCGACCTTCAGTTACGAACTGGCGGTGATCCTGCAGGATGGCCTGCGGCGTATGTACCAGGAACAGGAAGACGTTTACTACTACATCACCGTGATGAATGAAAACTACACGCACCCGGGTATGCCGGCAGGGGCTGAAGAAGGCATTCGCAAGGGCATGTACCAGTTCAGGCGCGGCCGCTCCGGCAAGCACAAGGTGCAGTTGCTGGGTTCAGGAGCAATCCTGCGCGAGGTGATTGCAGCGGCGGATATACTCGAACGGGACTATTCGATCAGCGC
>JBFZEL010000390.1:0-4862 GCA_041306925.1 Lysobacterales bacterium | reverse complement strand
GAAGTCAACACGACACCCGGCATGACCGACCACAGCCTGGTGCCGCAGGCGGCCGCGCAGATTGGCATCGGTTTCGACGAGCTGGTCTGGCGCATCCTGGAGAGCAGCCTGTGAGCGCCGCGGCGAGTCAGGCCATGCGTCATGGCAGCCGGGGGTTCAGCGCCGGCGTGGCGCTGGTCATGGTGCTGTTCGTGCTGGCCACAGCGGGCGTCGTGTGGGTTTATAACGGCATGATCGCGCAGGAGCGCTGGCCGATACGCTGGCTTGAAATCGACGGGCCGTTTGAACGGGTCAGCGCCGAACAGGTGCGCGCCAAGCTCGCGCCGCTGGTGAACGGCAGCTTTTTCACGGTCAACACCAAGGCCATCCGCGAGACGGCCGGCGCCATGGCGTGGGTCGCCCGCGTGAGCGTGCAGAAAACCTGGCCGGATACGGTGCAGGTCACGATCCACGAGCACACGCCGGTCGTCCACTGGGTCGACGACTACCTGCTGGACGCATCCGGGCAGCCATTCAGCGTGCCCTCGTCCAACCTGATACAGGGACTGCCCTGGCTGGAAAGTCCGCAGGGCCAGCGGGAACTGGTATTTGCCAACTGGAAAAAATTCGACGACAGGCTGGAACACATCGGTCAGCAGATCGATCGCCTGACGCTGGATGCGCGCGGTTCCTGGTCGGCGCGTTTGAGTAGCGGAACCGAGGTCAGGTTTGGCAAGGGCGACATATTCAAGAACCTCGACTTGCTGGTCGCCACGTGGTCGGGACTCATGCAGGGGCGGCCTTTGCCACCTGTCAGCATCGATCTGCGGTATACCAACGGCTTTGCCGTGTTGTGGTCGAAAAACATCGATGCTATTGCGGGGGATTATGGCGAAAAAGGCTGAAAAATCATTGGTCGTCGGACTGGATATCGGTACCTCCAAGGTTGTCGCCATCGTTGGTGAGTTGCAGGCGGACGGGTCGGTGGAAGTGATCGGCCTGGGGTCCCATCCTTCACGCGGCCTGCGCCGCGGGGTGGTCGTGGACATGACCTCGACGGAGCAGGCGATCCAGCGTGCGGTCGAGGAAGCGGAACTGATGGCCGGCTGTGAAATCCACTCCGTATTTGCGGGTATCTCCGGCAACCATATCCGCAGCATGAATTCTGATGGCACGGTCGCAATCAAGGACAGGGAAGTCTCCGAAGGCGATGTAGAGCGTGTCCTCGAAGCCGCCCGCGCGGTGCCGGTGGCCGCGGACCAGAAAATCCTGCACGTGCTGCCGCAGGAATACGTGCTGGACAACCAGGACGGTATCCGTCAGCCCATCGGCATGGCCGGAGTGCGCCTGGAAGCGCATGTGCACGTGGTGACCGCGGCCTTGAGCGCCACGCAGAACCTGACCAAGTGTATCGCGCGCTGCGGCCTGACGGTCGACGAGCTGATCATGCAGCCACTGGCGGCCAGCTATGCCGCCCTGAGCGAAGACGAGAAGGCCCTGGGCGTGTGCCTGGTGGACATCGGCGCCGGCACGACCGATATCGCGGTGTTCCGCGACGGCGCCATCCGCCACACGGCCTGTATCCCGATCGCGGGCGACCAGGTCACCAACGACATCGCGGTCGCCTTGCGCACACCGACGCAGCACGCGGAAGACATCAAGATCAAGTACGCCTGTGCGCTGGAACAACTCGCGGGCTCGGATCAAAGCATCCGCGTGCCCAGTGTCGGCGACCGGACCTCGCGGCAGCTTGCGCGCCAGACCCTGGCGCAGGTGGTCGAGGCGCGTTACCGCGAGCTCTATTCGCTGATACTGAGTGAATTGAGACGCAGTGGTTTTGAAAACATGGTGGCATCGGGCATGGTGCTGACCGGCGGCGCCGCCAAGATGGAAGGCGCGGTGGACCTGGCGGAAGAAATTTTCCACATGCCGGTCAGGCTGGCGACACCGCAGTACGTGACGGGTCTGTCGGACGTGGTTTCAAACCCGGTGCACGCGACCGGGGTTGGACTGCTGCTTTACGGCAGCCAGGCGGACAGTAACCGCAAGACGACGGCGCCAGGCGGCAGTGATTCGCTGATGGCGAGAATACAGAGTTGGTTTAGAGGTGAATTTTGAGGAGGGGAGGGCTTACACCCTGCCTGAGGATTTTCAATTTGAAACGGAATTCGTGAAACCGGAACCTTGCAGGCAAGAACAGAACCGTCCCAAGACGGTCATTCGGGATTAGCGGATCATTTTACGGCGAGCGAGAGGAGATATGACAATGTTTGAATTGGTGGAGAATTACGCACCCAGTGCCGAGATCAAGGTCATTGGGGTTGGTGGTGGCGGCGGCAACGCCGTCGCGCAGATGATAGAGGCGGGTATCGAAGGCGTCGAATTTATCGCCGCCAACACGGATGTCCAGGCGCTGAAGAAATTCAAGGGCCGGACCCTTTTGCAGATAGGCTCGAGTGTGACCAAGGGCCTCGGCGCCGGCGCCAACCCCGAGGTCGGACGCCAGGCTGCGTTGGAAGACCGTGACAAAATTATCGAGATGATATCCGGGGCCGACATGGTCTTCATCACGGCCGGCATGGGCGGCGGCACCGGCACCGGCGCTGCGCCGGTGATCGCACAGGCGGCCAAGGAACTGGGCATATTGACCGTCGCGGTCGTGACCAAGCCCTTCACTTTCGAGGCGAAACGGCGTATGGCGATCGCCGAACAGGGTATCGAGGAACTTGCCAAGCACGTCGATTCGCTGATCATTATCCCGAACTCGAAGCTGCCCGAGGTCATGGGCGGCGACGCCCTGCTGCTGAACGCCTTCAAGGCGGCCAATGATGTGTTGCAGGGCGCGGTGCAGGGTATCGCCGAACTGATCACCCGCCAGGGCCTCATCAACGTGGACTTCGCCGATGTGCGCACCGTCATGTCGGAAATGGGCATGGCCGTCATGGGTGCCGGCTCGGCACGCGGCGAAGACCGCGCCATCATGGCGGTGCAGGCCGCTATCGGCAGCCCGCTGCTCGAAGAGGTCAACCTGCAGGGCGCCTGTGGCGTGCTGGTCAATATCACGGCCGGCCTGAACCTGACCATGCGCGAGTTCGAGGAAATCGGCACTGCCGTGGCCGATCTTGCTTCCGATGACGCCACCGTGGTGATCGGCACCGTGATCGACCCTGAAGCCGGCGATGAACTGCGTGTGACCGTGGTTGCCACCGGTTTGAACAATAGCCAGAAAAAGCGCAAGCAACCGCCGCAGACGCTGCAGGCGCCCAAAGAGACGATGCGGGTGATCAGGAACGGCACCACGGGTCAGCCCGAACCGGCTTATATCAACTCATTCGAGCCGGTTAATGCTTATTCACCGCCAAGCCGCTTCAGTGACAAGGCCGAGACGACCGACATGTTCGCGGGGGATGCCAGTATCGATTACCTGGATATCCCGGCATTCCTGAGGAACCAGGCCGACTAGCGAGGAATCTGTCGACGATTTTCCGCCACCAACCCGGCAGCCTCGAGAGAGGTTTGCTCGCCGTAAATTCCCGGACATGGGTCCGGAAATCTCGGGACTGCCGGGCGCTTTTTAAAAAAGATGCGGAAAAAATGATTATGACAGTTTTGTTAAAATGTTGTTAATTTACAACAATCTGTTGCCAAAAAGCCAATAATTTCTTTGTTGACCCGCTTGCCTGTGCTAACATTTCGCACAATCAAAGGTTCCTGCCAACATAAAAATGATCAGACAAAGAACCCTTAAAAATGTCATTCGAGCCACCGGTGTCGGTCTGCACACCGGCGAGAAGGTATTCATGACCTTAAGGCCGGCGGCGGTCAACACGGGTATCATCTTCCGTCGCGTGGACATGGACCCGGTTCCCGAAATCGACGCGTTCGCGACCAATGTCGGCGACACCAGCATGTCCTCCACGCTGATCGAGGGTGGTGTGCGGGTCGCGACGGTCGAGCATTTGCTGTCCGCGTTCGCGGGCATGGGTATCGACAACTGCTACGTCGACCTGAGCGCCGCGGAAGTGCCGATCATGGACGGCAGCGCCGGACCGTTCGTGTTCCTGATCCAGTCCGCCGGTATCCAGGAACAAACGGCCGCCAAGCGCTTCATCCGCGTGCTGGAGCCGATCGAGTACCGCTTTGAAGACAAGTGGGCGAAGCTCGAGCCATTTGAAGGTTTCCGCGTTTCGTTCAAGATCGAATTCAACCACCCGGTCTTCAAATCCCACACCAGCTTTGCCTCGGTGGATTTCTCCACCACCTCTTACCTGAAAGAAGTATCACGGGCGCGCACCTTCGGCTTCATGCGCGATCTCGAAATGCTGCGCGACCGGAAACTGGTATTGGGCGGCAGCATGGACAACGCCATCGTGCTGGACGATTACCGCGTGCTGAATGAAGACGGTCTGCGTTACGAGGACGAGTTCGTCAAGCACAAGGTGCTGGACGCCATCGGTGATCTTTACCTGCTCGGCCACAGCCTGATCGGCGCCTACTCGGGCTTCAAGTCCGGGCACGAGCTTAATAACCAGTTATTGCGGCAGTTGTTAAGGCAGCCGAATTCCTGGGAAGAGGTAACCTTCGACGAAGCGCAGGGCGCGCCGATTTCTTATTTGCATCCGGTGCAGGCGTTTTAACCAATCCGTTTGCCTGGAGGGCGGGTGAATCGTTAGCCACCTTTTCAGTTCGATTTGACCCATCCAATTCAAAGAAAAAACACCAGGTTCAAAAAGCCTTGTTCAAAAAGCGTTGCGGTGAATCATCGCCAGCGGCGTCTGCAACAATATCTTGATATCCAGCCACAACGACCAGTTCTGGATGTACCACAGGTCGTGTTCGATGCGCAGCGCCATCTTTTCCTCGGTATCGGTGATGCCGCGATA
>JBFZEL010000389.1:0-4224 GCA_041306925.1 Lysobacterales bacterium | reverse complement strand
CAGGATGGCGCAGAGCAGCCCCCGGCATCGCCGGTGATCGTCGAAACCGCTCAGCGTGATACCTTCTCGGCAACCCTGTGGGTGTCCGGCACGGTCATCAGCCAGAATGATGCACGTATCGCGGCGGAGACGGACGGTCGCATTACCTGGGTGGCGGACGTCGGTTCGCGCATCGGGCAGGGCGAGCCGATCGCCCGCATAGACGCGGAAGACCTGCGCCTGGACCTGGCCGACAGCGAAGCGCAACTGGACAGCCTGAAATCACAGCTCAAGTTCCGCGACAGCAGCCTGCAACGTCTGCAAAAGCTGGCAGACAGTAACAACGCGGCCGCGACGCAACTGGACGAGGCGCAGTCACAACTGGACATGACCCGCCAGGAGATCAAACGGGCCGAGGTTGCCATTGCCCAGATCAAACGCCGCATCAAACAGACGGAAGTCCTCGCCCCGTTCCCCGGTATCGTGGTGGAGCGGGTCGTGCAGGTCGGCGAATTCGTCAGCCGCGGCGCCCAGGTCGCGCGCCTGGTCGATACCGAGCACCGTGAAATCAGGGCGCAGGCGCCCTTGTCGGTGGCGAACTGGATACGCGAAGGCATGCAGGTATCGGTCGAACACAACAAGCGCGAGTCCCTGAGCCCGGTCAGCTACGTCATCCCGGTGGGCGACCAGCGTTCACGTATGTTCGAAGTCCGGATCGAGGCCAATGACCCGGCATGGATCGTCGGCAGCGCGGTACGCATCGCGCTGCCCAGCAGCGAACCCCGCGAACTGGTTGCGATTCCACGCGACGGACTGGTCCTGCGCGGCGACAACATCTATGTCATGCGGGTCAACAGCGATAACACCGTGGAAAAGATCACGGTTGAAACCGGCATCGGCCTCGGCGGCTTTGTCGAGGTCATCGGCGACGTCAACCAGGGCGACCGGATCATCACCCGCGGTGGCGAGCGGATCCAGGCCGGGCAGGTCGTCAGTATCTCCGACAGCTGATTACCAATCCTCCTTGCGGTCAGCGCCCTTCTGCGGAAGGGCGTCCTGACCGCCTTGTTTTCCTTATACCGGTGAGGTATTGAATCCCGGCGCCTGAATACGATTGCACCCCGTCGTGTGTCCGTGGCAGCTTGTTATCATTGCTGAAAGACAAGCAGGTCACTGACGCGGGCGATGAACACAAACACACGGGCACAATTTCCAGCGCCGGCGTTCAGGACGGAAACGGTTTTTGAGCGGAGGCACCCATGCGCAAATACATCGCAACCATTTTATCCTTACTCGTTTGCGCGACCCCGTTGGGCGCCAGTGACGGACAGCCGGATCAGCCCGCCACGATCGATCCGTATAGGCCGCAGCCCTACGTGAAAATCACTCACCCCGAGTGGTCCAAAAACGCCACGATCTACCAGTTGAACACACGGCAATTTTCCGCCGAAGGCACTTTTCGCGCTGCGGAAAAACAACTGCCGCGTCTCAAGGCGCTCGGCATCGACATCATCTGGCTGATGCCGATCCATCCGATCGGCGAGCAAAACCGCAAGGGCACGCTGGGCAGCCCCTACGCGGTCAGGGACTATTTCGGCGTCAACCCGGAGTTCGGCACCTTCGACGACCTGAAGCACTTTGTCGATGCGGCCCACGCGCAGGGCATGTACGTGATACTGGACTGGGTGGCGAACCACACGGCCTGGGACAACCCGCTGCGCACCGAGCACCCCGAGTGGTACCAGCGCGATTACAAAGGTGATTTTCGCCCGACGCCGTGGTGGGACTGGTCCGACATCATCGATCTTGACTACAGTCAGCCCGGGTTGCGTGAATACATGACGCGCGCGCTGAAATACTGGGTCAGTGAAGCCGGCGTCGACGGTTACCGCTGCGATGTCGCGGGGTTCGTGCCGGTGGATTTCTGGAACAACGTGCGTAAAGAGCTCGATGCGATCAAGCCGGTGTTCATGCTGGCGGAGTGGGAATCCCGCGATTTGCATGCCGAGGCGTTTGACATGACCTATGCGTGGAGCTGGCGCGAGGCGGTGCAGGCAATCGTGCGTGGCGAGGCAAGCCTCGACAAGCTCATGGTCTACTACTCGTGGCGGGAAAGCTCTTATCCAAGAGAGGCCTATCGCATGACCTACGTCAGCAACCACGATACGAACTCCTGGAAAGGCACCCAGTTCGAGGAATTTGGCGACGGGCTGGAGGCTGCCATCGTATTGTCCGTTGTCGGCGACGGCTTTCCGCTGCTCTACAACGGACAGGAAGCCGGCAATCCAAAACGGCTCGAGTTTTTCGAGAAAGACCCGATCGACTGGCAGGCGCATCCGATCGGTGACCTCTACCAGCGCCTGTTCGCGTTAAAAAAGCACAACACCACGCTGTGGAACGGACAATGGGGCGCGACCATGATCCGTGCCTGGAATACAAAGCCCGACAAGGTATTCAGCTTCGTGCGCAGCAATGATCGCGACAAGGTCTTCGCCGTCTTCAATTTCTCTAATGAGACCCATACCGTGAGCTTTTCAGATGCGCCGTTCGAGGGACATTACCGCGAGTATTTTTCGGGCGAAGAGCTTGAGATCAAGGCTTCAAGCAGCGTGACGGTGCCGGCCTGGGGTTACCGGGTCTACGTCAAGTAAGCCAGGGGCGGCGGTTTGAATTCCGCAATGTTGACCGCATGTTCAACCCATGATGCGGATTCCTTACGTCGAACCGGTCTTCCGGCCGCCTTCCGAGGCCTACAGCCTGATCCTGCAGGTCACCAACGGCTGTAGCTGGAACCAGTGCACATTCTGCGAAATGTACACCCAGCCACAGAAGAAATTCCGCTTCAAACCGCAGGAGCAGATCGAGGCGGAACTGGTGGCGGCGGTTGCATCGGGCATGCCGGTACGCCGTATTTTCCTCGCCGACGGCGACGCCATGAGCCTGTCGTTCCGGCGCTTGAAACTGATCATGCAGTCCATCAACAGGCACCTGCCCGGCGTGCAGCGCGTGTCCTCCTACTGTTTGCCGAGGAACCTGAAGAACAAGACCGTCGATGAACTCGCGGAGTTGAACGGGATGGGTCTCAGCCTGTTTTACGTCGGTTGCGAATCCGGCGACGACCTGGTGCTGCAGCGTGTTAACAAGGGCGAGAGCTTCGCAACCTCCCTTGCCGCCCTGCGAAAGATCAAGGCCGCCGGCGCCAAAAGCTCGGTGATGATCCTCAACGGCATGGGCGGAACAAAGTACAGCAAACAACACGCAGTGAATTCAGCGCGCCTGATGAACGCCGCACAGCCCGAATACCTGTCCACGCTGGTGGTCAGTTTCCCCGCCGGCGAGGAGCGTTACCAGCGGGGTTTTGGCGGTGAGTTCGAAGCGCTCGACCAGCCGGGCCTGTTCCAGGAAATGCGCTGGTTGCTGGAAAACCTGGAACTCGACAATACGATTTTCAGGAGTGACCACGCCTCCAACTACCTGGTCCTGAAAGGGGTGCTGGGCAAGGACAAGGCACGCCTGTTGCAAACCGTGCGTGCCGCGCTGGAACGCCCCGGCTCGGTAAGGCTGCGCCAGGAGTGGATGCGCGGGCTCTAAACCGAATGTGGTGGAATATTCGGGCTGGTTCAGCCCGGTTCCAAGGTCGTGATGGCAAAGATTTCTGTTTCGGGGAGCGCCGGTTTCAGGCCGAAGTACATTTTTGCAGAGCCGAAAGCCTCTTTCATTCCATAACGCTGCGCGAGCGACATTGCTGCGTGGTTGTCTTCGCGTACATCAATGAACCCGACTAGGCGACCGTCGCGGACGGGTCCGAGTGCATGCACACCGGATTGGCCCAGCCTTTGTAGCTTAAGGAAGCTCTGATTAATGCCATCCTGGCATTATCAGAGCGCGGCAGCCGAAAAGTGTGATTTTCGGCTGCCTTACAAATCAACGGCTTAGTGCCGCTGATTTGGCGACACGTCCTTGTGTCGCAGAAACCTCTGAATTAATCAGAGGTTCCTTAAGATGCTAAAGGGCTCAGAGCCCTTTATCTTTGCGGATGCTAATGGGCTCAGAGGCCTTTATCTTCCCCAGCACTATTGGTGATGCTTCCGACAACAATACTCGCCCTTTATGACTTCCGCCAATTTTAGTCATTCCCCACAATAGTGATTTGCAGGCCAATAGTTATCAGGGGATATTGATGAGTAAAGGGTTCAGAGCCCTTTATCCCCTGATCAATTGAATTATTCTTTTCACCGGCAGCGG
>JBFZEL010000388.1:0-3361 GCA_041306925.1 Lysobacterales bacterium | reverse complement strand
GACGGCGATGCGTTCGATGCCTTCAAGCAGCAGAGTGCGTGTTTCCTCACTGGTGCTGCGAACGGTCAGTTGTAAATGTGCCCGGTCGGAGATGATGTTGTGCTTGGTGCCGGCCACGAATGAGCCGACCGTAACCACGCCGGGTTCACGCGGCGCCAGTTCGCGTGAGACCAGCGTCTGCAGTGCCAGTACGATTTGTGCGCCGAGTACAACGGGGTCCTTTCCCGCGTGCGGATGCGCGCCATGTGCGCCCACGCCGTGAATCACAATGTCCACGGTATCTGCGCCGGCGTAGGGACTTCCTTCGGAGACGTTGATGACGCCAGCTACATCTTGCGACGAGACATGCAGCGCGAGCGCATAGTCCGGCGTGCCGAAACGTTGCCAGAGACCATCGTCTCGCATTGCTCGCGCGCCGATCACGCGCTCCTCCGCGGGCTGTGCGATCAGCATCAGTGTGCCGCTCCACTCGCCCTTGCGGGCGGCCATCTGCCTCGCGGTTCCGACCAGGCTGGTGATGTGTACGTCGTGCCCGCAGGCGTGCATAACCGGCACCATATTTCCGCTAATCGGGTCTTTCTGGGTCACCTTTGACGCATTGTCGAGACCGGACTTTTCCTCCACCGGCAGGCCGTCCATGTCGGCGCGCATCATAACCATTGGGCCGGCGCCGTTTTTCATGATGGCGACGACACCGAGGCCACCGACGTTCTCTGTGACGTCGAATCCGGCTGCCCGCAGTTCCTGGGCCATGCGCGCCGCCGTCTGGTGTTCGACCAGCGACAATTCAGGATTGCGGTGAAAGTGATCGAACAGAGCGCCGAGATAGCCGTCGTAATCCGACCTGATGTCGTCTTTGAGGTCAGACGCCATCGCGATGGGCGACAGCAGGCAAACAATGGCAAGCGCAATAAGGAGCTTCATGGTTATCCTCGAATCAGGTTCGCTGCCCATTAAAGCATAAATCGATTCGACCCTTGCTCAGGGCGGATAAAAGGGCTGATGAGAATGGGTCCTGCGACGGGTGGCAAGCCGCCCGCCGGCGTCCTGTCCCCCAACCGGCCACTCAGCCCGCCGGAGCCGCACTTGTCGCCACCTGATCCAGCGTTTCATCCACCAGCCAGGCTGGTCCCACCGGCACCGGCACGCCGGTCGATTCCAGCACCGCATCGCGTACCTTGTTCCAATCGACGGTAAAACCCGCACGGTTGCCCACGGTTCGGGCTATGACCGCTCGCAGCTCTAGCAGCCGCTGTTCTGTGGGCAATCCCACCCCTTCCGGGGGTTGGTGGGATTCAACATAGAGCACGTCACCGGACCAGCCTGCCTTGACCGGCTGATGCACGATTTCTACTTTGCTGCCCACCGGCACCCGGTCGTATAGATACTCTATGTCTTCCGGGTACATGCGCACACAACCCGAGGTCACTGGCATGCCGATGCCCATGTCGCGGTTGGTGCCATGAATCAGATAGGCGGGGAGGGTCAAGTACAGCGCACGGGTGCCCAGGGGATTGTCGGGTCCGGGCGGCACCACTGCGGGAACTGGCTTGCCGCGCGCCGCGCGATCACTGCGAATGGACTCAGTGGGGTACCAGGTTGGATTTTCCGCCTTGCGTGTTACGCGGGCCGTGGCATGGGGGGTCTCGCGGCCGTCGCGGCCGATGCTGATGGCATAGACGCCGACTCGGGCTGGCTGCTCGCCTCGCGCCTGTTCAAAATGGTAGAGGCGCATTTCGGCCGTGTTGACGATAATGCCCTCCCGGGCCGCTTCCGGCAGGATGTGCCAGGTGGGTAATAGCACTTCGGTGCCCTGACCTGGCATCCATGAATCCACCATCGGGTTTGCGGTACGGATGGCGCCGTAACCGGTGCGATAGCGGCGTCCGATCATCACCAGGGTATCGTCCTGCGATGCGACCGCCGTCCGCGGGTGCCCCACAAGGTGTTCGTTTGGCTGCGGCAGCGGATAAATCCCACTGGCAGCGCCGGAGGGTGGCGCACTCTGCGCCTGCAGGGTTGCCGACAACGGCAGCAGCAGGAATGTGGCCAGCAGTTTGCGCACGAGGATCAGGTGAAAGTCAGGCATGGGAGTGAAACGGTCTTGGGAAGAATCTGGTGCCTATCATATCTGTTGCCGCGTTCCGAGAAAACCGGTGCCTCTGATGGTAGCGAGGTTACACGGTGGCGTTGAAGAGTGAGTGGCGCTGATGGCGTCAGTGCAGATTGTCTATAACTGATTGAATATATGTGGAAAATGGTAGCTACGCCTGGACTTGAACCAGGGACCCCAGCATTATGAATCGTGCTGGAAAATTTTAACCAATTGATTTTATTAACTTAAATCCGAACACCCACAGCGCAATTTGCACCACGGAGCACAACAAATCAGAGTGAGTCCCGCAAATTTCCCGCAGGCTCCGCCCCGGCTTGTTGCTAGCAGCAGGGGTGTGTGTCGGCGGGTAATTCACCAAAAGGGACAAGCCCAGTTTGAACACTGTCGCGCGACGCGCTACAATACATGTCATGCAGGCAAGGACGAGCGAGTGATCAAAAGCATAAGGCACAAAGGGCTAAAGCTGTTTTTCGAGAAAGGAACTACGAAGGGCATCCGCGCTGATCATATTGATCGTCTTCGTGACCGCCTGACTGTGCTGGACGCGGCCACCAGCCTCGATGATATTGCCGCCGGCAACTGGGGACTGCACCCGCTGACCGGAAAGCTGAAAGGCCAGCACGCCATCAAGGTGTCGGGAAACTGGCGACTGTTCTTTGAGTTTAGAGACAGTAATGTGTACCTGCTGGACTATGACGATTACCACTGACAGGAGAAAACACCATGTCCATGTACAACCCCTCGCATCCGGGCCAGATCATCCGGCAACGGCTGATCGAGGATGAGGACGGCCACAGAATCGACAGTGTAGCCGTGGTCGCAGAACGGCTGGGCTGCCACCGTAACACCCTGAACCGGGTAATCAATGGTAGCGCCTCCGTAACACCGGATATGGCTCTGGCGCTAGAACAGGTGGGTGCCGGTAGCGCCGAGTTCTGGCTTTCCATGCAGGCCAATTACGACCTGTTCCAGCTGCGTCACACCCGGGGAGCGGCTTGATGAGCAAAATGCGGGTATAGGACACATTAACGGCCTATCGAGAGTAGTTTCCTCGCTGATTGTGTTGACTGGACCTGCAGCCCTGTCGAAATTTCCATCTATTGACTCGAAAATCCTGCTCGCGGCGTTGGGCATGCCATTCTTATCCGGTCAATCCTGAACGAGCGCACACAACCGCTCATGCCATGCGGTTTCCCTGGCGTTCTTGCTAGCGGAGTGCTGTTGGTCTGGATTCCTTCCCAGCGA
>JBFZEL010000387.1:0-2734 GCA_041306925.1 Lysobacterales bacterium | reverse complement strand
TCGCTGGGTTGCCGTGCGGTTGAAATTTGGCATGTTATCTGCCGTGTGCAGCAACGGATACTTACTTCATATGACCCCATACTCCCAACACTTAGGGTACGATGCCGTCATAGTCGCATTGTTCATCGGTGCAGTTGTCACGCTTGACCAGTATCGAGGCTATCCTGCTGCCGCGCTCGGTTGCTGCGTCGGTACCGATGATTGCTACACGACCGTCAGCTGGCGCCAGATACTCATGGACGATATCCCCGAAGCCATTGCGCTGGACGGCGATTTTCTGCCCCTTGGTCACCGCATCGTTGAGCTTGACGAGCAGCGTGACAAAACCACCGGCGACTACTCGGGCCGATTCGAGGTCATTGCCGACAAAGACGTTCCGGTCTGCTGCCGTCTGTCGCTTCGGGCCTGGCAGGATGCCGTAGTGCACCAGCACATTGTGGTTGCCGTCGACGCCCATCTCGACCATTTCGGGAACGAATCCGCGGGGGCCGCCGAGTTCGGTCGTCACGGCCGGGATGCCTGCCTTAACCAGCGAATACTCCAGCGTGCCGGGGTAGCCGGGATCGAGCATGAGTTGGTCCACCGGGAACAGTCCCCCCAGCTCGATCGAGGCCGGATCGTCTGCATAGGCGAACACGAAACGGGCGAAATCGACGCCCGTGCCGCCAGTGTGGTGATCGATGCCGATATCGACATTGCCCAGGATTAGCTTGTGAGTAATCAGCCAGCTATGGCGCTCGACGGCATTGCCGTCCTCGCGGCCAGGCCAGGTGCGGTTGGGGTTGATCTGCTCCCCACCCAGGTCGTTGATGGTCCAGGTGCGGGTGATATTTTCCACGCCGGGTCGACTGGGGCCGATGATCGCGATCGCGGACCCCGTCATTTTAGCCGGATCGAGCGTCGCGAAGGTTGCCTGTACCGCGGCGATCGGATTGAGTTCATCGCCATGCACGCCGGCGACGAACAGGATGCGCTTGCCCGGCTTGGCGCCCTTGGCCACCAGCACCGGCACGTACCAGTACTGGCCGGTGGCCGTCTCGGCACCGCGGAACATGAAGCGATGCATCTGGCCGGGCGCAAGGTCGGCAAGATCGAGCTGGCTGATCACCCGGGCATCCTGGATCGTCTCGCCGGTGAAGACGGTGGCGGCAAACGCAGCCGATGCCGATAAAGCCATCACGGGGAAAAGCATTGCAGCTATCTGGAGTGAGCGTTTCATTTTAATGCCCTCTTGTGCATGCAATTCGTGGGAAAAATACGGTTTCGGCGGCTAAATTTATGGTTGGAGTGAGCCGCCATCACTCGTGGCCGTTGTATTCACACCCGCCATCCTTGCATTTGTCACTGTTGGTCAGAATACTGACGACATCGACGCCTCTTT
Source organism: Lysobacterales bacterium (assembly GCA_041306925.1). Classification (GTDB taxonomy): domain Bacteria; phylum Pseudomonadota; class Gammaproteobacteria; order Xanthomonadales; family SZUA-36; genus SZUA-36. The sequence goes on along the minus strand of JBFZEL010000387.1, from coordinate 1,353 downwards.
CACGCACGTAATCGGTGCCGATGATGGCCACGCGCCCGTCGGTCGGGGAAATGTATTCGTGGATGATTTCGCCAAAGGCATTTTTTTGAACGGCCACTTTCTGGCCTTTCGTCACCATATCGTCGATTTTGACAAAAAGTTCGGTGTAGCCGCTGTTATCGGCAAATAGATCGACCAGCTCATTTCCGATGAAGACATTTCTATCCTCGGCTGTCTCGCCCATCGGGCGGTCTTGCATTTTGTAATAGGAGAAAACATTCTCGACTCCCTTGACGCCGGCGTCGATCATGTCCTGATCGAGGCTGCGGGGTCCGCCCAGTTCCAGAGTGAAAGCCGGGATGCCCGCCGCGACCAACGCGGCTGCCAATGAGCCGCCAGTGCCCTGGTGGAGATAAATCTGGTCAAGCGGAAACAGTTTCGACAGCTGCAGGGCTTCCTTATCCTTGCTGTCGGTGAACGAAAACAGACCGAAAGCGATACCATTGCCGCCGGTATGGATGTCAACGCCGATATCGACATTGCCTTTGAACAGACGGTTCATCAGCAGCCAGGAATGCCGTTGGACCGTATTGCCGTTTTCAATGCCCGGCCAGGTACGGTTCGGATTGATCTGGCTGTGGCCAAGGTCCATCCACAGCCATCCGCGCGTGGTGTGTTCAACCCCGGGCCGACTGGATCCGATAACGCCGATAACGGCACCTGAAAGCTTTGATGGATCCAGTTCCGCAAATACCTTCTGCACGGTGGCGATCGTATTGAGTTCGTCACCGTGCACGCCGGAGACCAGCAGCAGGCGTTTGCCCTCTTTGACGCCCTTGGCCACCATGACAGGGACATACCAGTGCTGACCGGTGCCCATCTCGACGCCTTCGAAAAGGAACTTGTGTATCTGCCCCGGCGCCAGGTCGTCCATGTCGAGCTGGCTGATGACTTGCTTGCCTTCAATCGTGTCGCCGGTATAGACGGTGTCGGCAAATCCGGACGATGCCAACAGTGACAATGCAGAAAAGAGGATTGCCGCAAAGCGGGATACCGGTTTCATTTTCGATCTCCTTTGGTTATGTAGTTCGCGCTAGAAATCCTTGCGGATGGTCATCCAGATTTCAGTGGAGCTGTATTCATTGGCCAGTAAGTTGGTATCGTCGTAAATGTACAGGATCTCCGGGTTGAGCGACCAGGAATTGGCGAACTCCCAGGTCAATCCGCCGCCGACCTCGTAGAGATTGTCCTCCCGCTCGCCGATGCCGAGGATATTGTCAGCGGCATCGACATTCAGGCGTTCGATGTTGTAGCGATCGTGCTGCCACCAGACGAACACGAAGCCGCCCAGCGTTTCTGTAATCGTAAAGCTCA
>JBFZEL010000386.1:0-2482 GCA_041306925.1 Lysobacterales bacterium | reverse complement strand
GGCGCTGTTCAGGATCCTGAACAGCGCCAGGTCCGGCCGTTTTTCCACATACCGCACGATGCAGGATTACAACCGGGATATCTGGCGGTTGGAAAAAATCAGCAACGGCAAACCATGATGCAGGCCGGCAGTCCGGAACAGCTCGGGGCGCACTGGGACGGGCGGGGTGTAAATTTTGCCCTGTACTCGTCGGCCGCAGAGGCGGTCGAGCTCTGCCTGTTCGATGCGTCAGGACAGCAACAGCGGTGTTTCATGCTGCCCGGCTGCCAGGACGGTGTCTGGCACGGTTACCTGCCGGACTGTGAACCGGGCCAGCGTTATGGTTACCGCGCACACGGGCCGTGGGCGCCCGCCAAGGGCTTGCGTTTCAATCCGTCCAAGCTGTTGATCGATCCGTATGCGCGGGCGCTGGAGGGTACATTCCGCTGGTCGGGGGCCGTCTATGATTTCGATAATACGACCACCGGCAGCCGCTTGCAGCCCAACCGTAGCGACAGCGCGGCATACATTCCCAGGAGCGTCGTTACGGCCGGGCCTGCTGAGTTTGCCGCGACCCGACCGCATATCCCGTGGGCCGAGACCGTTATCTACGAGGCCAACGTACGCGGTTTCACCATGCGTCACCCGGACATCCCGGAACCGGAGCGTGGCAAATTCCGTGGTCTTTGCAACGCAAAAATCCTCGCCTACCTGAAAGCCCTGGGTATCACCTCGCTGGAACTGATGCCGGTGCACACCATGATCGACGAGGGCTTCCTGGTCGGGCGGGGTCTGACAAATTTCTGGGGTTACAACAGTGTCAATTTCTTCACGGCCGATCTGCGTTACGCAAGCCGGGACGCGTGCCTCGAGTTCCGGGAAATGGTCAACAGCATCCACGAGGCCGGCATCGAGGTCATCCTGGACGTGGTTTACAACCACACCGGCGAGGGTGGCGGCAGGGGGCCGACGCTCAGTTTTCGCGGTATCGACAACCTGGCCTACTACCGCACCGAACCGGAGAACCCCGGCCGTTACATCGATGACACCGGCTGCGGCAATACCCTCAACGCGGACCACCCGCGGGTGCAGGCGCTGGTCATGGACAGCCTGGTTTACTGGCACAGGGACATGGGTGTGGACGGCTTCAGGTTTGACCTGGCACCGGTGCTGGGCCGGACCTCGCTGGGTTTTGATCCCGCGCACGCGCTTTTACGGCAGATCAATGACGACCCCCGCCTGTCCGGCGCCAGGCTGATCGCGGAACCCTGGGACGCTGGACCGGGCGGCTACCAGCTGGGACGTTTTCCATCACGTTGGGCGGAATGGAATGATAAATACCGCGACAGCGTGCGCCGTTTCTGGCGTGGTGACGCCGACCGCCTGAGCGACCTTGCCAGGCGTCTGCACGGTTCGTCGGATATCTTCGAAGCCAGCGGCCGGGCGCCGCAGGCGAGTATCAATTTCATCACCTCGCACGATGGCTTCACGCTGCGCGACCTGGTCAGTTACGAGCAACGGCACAACGAGGCCAATGGCGAGGACAACCGTGACGGCCATGCGCACAACTACAGCAGCAACCACGGCGTCGAAGGCGAGACCAAGGATGCTGAGATCAACCGGTTCCGGCGCCGTCAGCGTTTGAACATGCTGGCCACGCTGCTGCTGTCGAAAGGCACGCCGATGCTGCTGGCCGGTGACGAGCTGGGCAATTCGCAGTCCGGCAATAACAACGCCTACGCACAGGACAACGCGACCGGCTGGCTGGATTGGAGCGGTCTCAAGAAGGATGCGGATTTCCTGCTGCAGGTGCAGGCGCTGATCAGGCTGCGCAGACGCCTGCCATATACGTCCTGGACAACCTGGCCGCACGGTTTTGATCACGACGGTGACGGCCTGCTCGACATCGAATGGCTGCACCCCGGTGGCCGGCGCATGCAGCCGGACGACTGGCGCAGCGAGTCCGCGCTGACGGTTTTTTTTCCCGAAATGACGCTTTCCCGGCCCGGCGGTCAGGTGTACGCCGGCAACGGTCTGGCGGCGATTGCCATCATGTTGAACGCCACGCTGGAGTCAATAGAATTTACCCTGCCGCAGATTCCACAGGCCGGCGCCTGGGGCCTGGTGTTTCACAGCGCGGAGCAGGAGCCAGCGCAGCCCACAACCGCGCAATGGCAACTGTTGCCGCTTTCCATGGCCTGTGCGTTCTATACCCGCAACACTTCACCGGCCGGTTCAAGCCACGATGGCATGTTCTGACCTGACCGTTCCAGTCATTATTGACCGGCGTTTCCACGGACCGCTGGCCTCCGGCAACGGCGGCTATTCCTGCGCCATGGCCGGCCGGTTCATCGCCGGTCCGGCCGCCGTGCGCCTGCACATTCCGCCACCGCTCGATACCCCGCTCGGGGTGCGCTGGAAGAATGGTGAGGTAATGCTGGTTTACCGCGCTGGTGGAGACGAGATCACGGTGGCTTCCGCGCGGCCTGCAAGCCTCGACCTG
>JBFZEL010000385.1:0-2929 GCA_041306925.1 Lysobacterales bacterium | reverse complement strand
ACGACAACAATTTGCGTGCCAGCGACTCATCATCAACCACTATGGTTTTCAACTTGGCCATGTGCCGTCTAAACCGGATCGTAGGGAATGCGGATGTTGATTTTCAAACCGCCAGATGGACGCAGGTTGATATCAAACACATAGGCGTCATCATAAAGGGTTTTCAACCGTTGCAGGGTGTTGTGCAAACCCACGCGTCGACCTGTTTTGGTTACAGCATGACCATCGCCGGTACCAGGGCCGGTATCCGCGAGATCGATTTGCAACTCATCCTCCGCAACGATCGCCCTGAGCTTGATCGTACCGCCATTCTCATTGGCAGCGATTGCGTACTTGATTGAATTTTCGACCAGTGGCTGCAGCAAAAGGCTGGGAACCTTTGCACGTTTCGCTGCCTCGCTGATATCGAAATCCAGGTTCAACTGTTCACCGAAGCGGGTTTTCTCTATCTCCAGGTATAACATCAGCGCTTCGACTTCCTGCTCCATGGAGATCTTGATTGCCGGATCATTATCCAGTGAGTAGCGCAGGAAATGACCCAGTTGCGCAATCATCCGCTGGGCCTTTTCTGTTTCCCTGAACTTGACCAGGGCACTGATGGAATTCAGCGTATTGAACAGGAAATGGGGATTGAGCTGGTATTGCAACATGCCCAATTGTGCGTTTCTCGCTTCGGCCTCGGCACCCAGCCTTTTCAGCTGTTCCTCACGGGTCGCCGCCGCTGCAGTCTGTCCCTTATCGCGTTCCATCTCGGCCTGGTAATAGTATTTATTGCCAAAATAAAACGCCACCCAGCACAAGTAGACCAGGAAGGAGGAAAAATACCAGCCACCAAAATCCTCCCATATGCCACCCGAACCGGTAATCCGGATAAACGTGTAAATACGCAGCATTGTCCACAGCAAGGAAACCACCAGGACCGCCAGCAGGCTCCAGCCTAACTGCGACAGTGCCGAGCGGTTCCAGGCGGCACGGCAGACCCGGTGCAGCGGTATTGACAGGACCATGCCCAGTACGGATTGCACGATGGTGTGTGAAATATGTGACCAGGTCGCAGTGGCATACCACAGGGTCAGGCTGAAAAAGGTCACCATGCCCAAACCGCCCCAGCCGATCAGTTGCAACATCCAGAACTGGTAGGTGCGATTGCTGTAGACGGCACTGGCGGCTGTCTGGAACAGGTCTGAAAACAGGCGGGTCAAAGGTCTTTCACCGCTTTCTGCCGGCAGACAAAACCACCCGGCAGGTCAGAGCACTCTGGGCAACTTTCCCAGTTGTCGCGTTTCTGGTCCAACCTGACGCAAACAGATTTCACAAGATAAATACCACCGATACACTCGTGATGAATAATTAAGTATGCCTGCAATCGGCGCCGTAGTCTCGCGCACCAGCGATCTGATGAGATGACGAATTCGATTTTACAAGACCACCTGATCAGTCATAAGGTCTGTGCCTTGCTGTCAAGAATGAGCCTCGATGAGAAGATCGGGCAAATGACCCTTTGCGAACATTTGTCGGTTTCACCCCAAGAGGTGAAAGAACATCATCTTGGCGGCGTCATGAGCGGTAGTGACCCCTCTCCCGGGTCCAGCACGCTGGCGGACCGGGTGGCCATGAACGACGCCTGCTGGGCCGCTTCGATGAGCGAAGATGCACAGCACCTCGCCATTCCCGTATTAATTGGCACACACGCCGTGCATGGCAACAACAACGTCAGGGGTGCGACGATTTTTCCGCACAATATTGGCCTGGGCGCCGCCAATGACCCTGGGTTGATAAGGAGAGTTGCAGCAGTAACGGCTCGTGAGGTCCTGGCTGCGGGTGCCGAGTGGACGTTTGCGCCGGCGCTGGCTGTTGCCCGGAACGTCTGCTGGGGACGAACCTTTGAGAGCTATTCAGAGGATGCCCAAACCGTGACGGCCTGTGCCACCGGGTTTGTAGAGGGTCTGCAGGCCGATCTCGGCGCCAGCAGCGTGATCGCATGTGCCAGGCACTGGGTGGGTGACGGCGGCACGTCACATGGCATCGACCAGGGCGAGACAACCCTGGCTAAAAGCGACCTGGAAAGTATCCACATACGGCCATACCGCCGTGCGATCGAGGCAGGCGTGCTCACCGTCATGGCATCCTCCAGCAGTTGGAACGGTGACAAATGTCATGGCCACAGACACCTGCTGACAGAAGTTCTGAAAAAAGAAATGCGGTTCAACGGCTTTATTGTCTCCGACCGGGATGGCATCGATTATCTCTCGGAGGACTATCACAACGCCGTTGCCCTGGGGGTGAACGCCGGTATTGATATGTTCATGGTGCCGGAAAACTGGAAGGAATTCATTGAGCGTCTGAAGTTGCATGTAAAACGTGGCAGTGTTTCCGTCAAGCGGATCGATGACGCGGTACGACGAATACTAACGGTCAAATTTGTCAGTGGCTTGTTTGACAAACCGCGCCCGGTGGATCGATTCTGGTCAAACCATGCGAGTTTTGGCGGGCAGGAACATCGGGCCGTCGCGCGCGAGGCCGTACGCAAATCACTGGTTTTATTAAAAAACGATGGGCCGCTGCTGCCATTGAAGAAGAATGCCCGGATCCTGGTTACCGGCAAGAACGCCCATAACCGGGGCCACCAATGTGGCGGTTTCAGCCTGACCTGGCAGGGGCTTTCGGGTAATGAACGGTTCGAGGGCGGCACCTCCGTCTGGGAGGGTATTAGCCGGGTTGCCTGCAACGCCGAACTGGGCGCCGATGCCTTTGGCGCCGATGCCGACCCGTCCAGGCACGATGTCGCCATTATCGTAATCGGTGAACGGCCTTACGCCGAGGGTCTGGGCGACGTGCGCCTCAGTGAGCAGGTTATCGTCGAGGCAGGCTCCTGCGTCAAAGGCTGCATGAAAATACTTGAACCCTATGGAAAAACCCTGGAATTGGC
>JBFZEL010000384.1:0-4738 GCA_041306925.1 Lysobacterales bacterium | reverse complement strand
TGGTGCTTTCTCCTCTGGTGCGGGCGCTCACTCTGACGGGTAATACTCTGTTGCGCCTGGTTGGCGTCGTGCGCAGCCGCAGCGCCGAGCACTATCTGGAAACCGAGGAGCTGGAATCGCTCGCCCGCGAGAGCCGGCAGAGCGGATTGCTCAGCGAGGAGTCCGAGCGCATTTTCCGTGAGATCGCCGATTTCAGTGAGATCACGGCGGCCGAGGCCATGATTCCGAGGGTGCATACCTATGGAATCCCGGTTGGCGCGTCGGACGCGGAACTGCGTGAGATCCTGCCGGTCCACCGGCATACCCGTTATCCGGTCTACGACGGCAATCTCGATCACATCGTCGGTACGGTCCATATCAAGGATCTGCTCGATCTTCTGCACAAACGTTGTGGACTGGTGTCCGCCGTGCTGCGCAAGGCCGCCTATCTACCGGAGACCGCCACCCTCGACGATGTGCTGAAGGCGATGGAACGGACCCGCAATCAGATGGTCATCGTCATGGACGAGCACGGCGGTACCGCGGGCATTCTGACTATCGAAGATGTCTGCGCGGAGGCGATCGGTGACGTCGAAGAAGGAGCCGACGATGTCCCCGACGTGTTGCCGGTCGGGCTTGGCCGTTTTCAGGTGCAGGGCTCGGCCCGTCTGGGCATGGTCGGCACCCTCGTTGGTCGGGAGTTGGATCACCCGGCAGTGGACAGCGTCTCCGGCCTGATTCTGAGTGAACTCGGCAGGCCGCCACGGCTGGGCGATCAAGTCCAGTGGAACGGCCTGAATTTCGAGGTATTCAGCCTGCATGGACATGGCGTGCGTCAGGCTGTCGTGAGTCTCATCGACGATGGCAGTCAGTCGAATGGCGGATCAGATCAAAGGTAAACGTGCCTAAAGCTTCATGCATCAACTGGTGTGGGCGGTGGCAGACTGCCGTCGCCGCTACATAATATTTGATTATGGTATTTTCATGGTATCGGCACTCATGACCACCGGAAAACCCGCGCCACTACCGGCTTTTCGCGGCTTGTTTACCATTGAGTGGGAGTGACCGGTATTTGCCCTCGACTCAGGTCAATCAGGTCAACCGGGAAAACGGTAAGCGCCGAGTCGTGGTAACCGCCAACGTGCGGGAAAGGGATCTTGGCAGTTTTGTCGCGGATATTAAAACCGCGATTAACGGCACTGTGGATCTGCCCGCGGGTTACTGGGTGGAGTACGGCGGCACCTACCAGAAACTGCAATCGGCGTCACAGCGCCTGTCGATCTTAGTGCCCGTTACGCTGCTGATGATTATCGGGCTTCTAATTCTGGCTCTGGGCTCCTTCAAAGATGCCATGATCATCTTTACCGGTGTGCCTTTGGCGCTGACCGGTGGGGTTGCCGCTCTAATGTTGAGGGATATTCCATTCTCCATCTCCGCCGCCGTGGGTTTTATCGCGCTCTCCGGCATTGCCATCCTAAACGGACTGGTGATGGCATCTTTTATACGGGAATTACGCAGGGAAAAACTGCCGCTGGACAAGGCGATTATTGACGGTGCGTTAACCCGCCTGCGCCCGGTACTCACCACCGCTCGGGTGGCGTCGATGGGTTTTATTCCAATGGCGCTGAATACAGGGATTGGTTCTGAAGTGCAGCGACCGCTGGCCACCGTGGTGATTGGTGGGGTGATCTCATCCACACTGCTGACCCTTTTTGTCATTCCGGCCCTGTACCGGTTATTGCACCGCGACGATCAACGAATTGGCCAGAAGTCTGCCCATGCTAAATAACAACAATTACCCGTACCGGTTACTACTCCCGTTGGTACTAACCCTGATATGCGTCAACGCATTGGCTCATGGCGTTGATGACAATACCCGCAGTTTTGCGGACTAAAATGATGGGGTTCAGTGTGTGTTGGGGCATTCGGTCAAAGCAAAAGGAATGTTTTAAGAAATTTCTGAGCATCGTATTTTTCATGGTATCGACGCTTTGCCGGACTATAACCAATAAAAATTTCAAACCTTTTCAGGCTTGTTTACAATTGAGTGAGAATGAGCAGAACTTCATATCTTGAACCAATGAGGCATACTTACCGCAACTGGCAGCGCAGAAAAAACCGCGTTTTGCCCACGCAGGTTCCCGAGCCGTTTTTCCATGTCGCGGATATCGCTGCCCTCAACGCGTTCTTCGCCAGTTTTACAGACGAGGTATACGAACCTGCGGAACTGCCGTGCCGGTTGCGCGGCAGCTGTTTCGTATGCGGACGGGAAGTGGATTTCGAGGTGGAGGCACCGTTTGACGGTGGCGCGGTCAACTGGCGTGAAACACTGACCTGCCCGGAGTGCCACCTGATCAATCGCTGGCGCGGTTGCCTGCATGTCTTCGAGGCTATCTGCCAACCGCAGGCCGACGATCGTATTTACCTCACCGAGAGCCTGTCGCGCGTGCATGACAACCTCGCGGGCCGGTTTCCCCGTCTCAGTTCGAGCGAATACCTGCCCAACGCCGAGTTTGGCGAGTTAACCTTCAGGAACGAAGTCCTGATCAGGAACGAGGACGTCACCAAGCTGGGTTTTGACGACGCCAGCATGGATATCGTGCTGTGTTTCGATGTGCTCGAACACGTGCCCGACTATCGTGCGGCCCTCAGGCAGTTCCACCGGGTACTCGGTTGCGGCGGGCAGTTGCTGCTGAGCGTGCCATTCAGTTTTCAACACGCCAACGTCGCGCGCGCCGTGCTGGATGATGAAGGTAACGTGCAACACCTGCTGGAACCGTGTTATCACGGCGACCCCTTGTCCGCGCAGGGCGTGCTCAGCTATCACGATTTTGGCATGGCGCTGCTGGATGACTTGCGCGAAGCCGGTTTCCAGGAATGTTTTGCCCTGTGCTACCACTCGGGGGAATGGGGTTACCTGCACAGGAATGTCGTGTTCATCGCACGTAAACTCAAATCAAGTCTGACAAAGCCCGCCATCGCCAGGCTGGCCTGGAACGGTATCTGTAATGAGATCCGGCCCGGAACGGAGAAATTTGCCGAGTTTTTCAAGTACGCGCTGCAGTACCTGTCAAACTTCGCGCGGCGTGTCGCAAACCGTTTTTTTCCAGATTTCACAGGGTCGGATTCGACACCCAAAATCAGTTATGGCGAACGGTCGTTTGACCTGGCCGATGATCTGCGGCAATTGCCGGAAATACATCATTACTGGTCAAACAGGTATCTTCTGCCGGGGTTGGGCCGTTTCGGCTTCCACAACACCGAGGATTTCTTTTTCAAGCATGCGAAAGACTTTCTGAAGCAGGCAAAACACCGGCGGGTGAATATTCTGAGCATCGGTGCACGGGATTGTGACTTTGAAATCAGAATCACCCGGAGACTGCTGCTATGGCAGCTGAAGGACTTCAGCATCGAGTGCCTGGAAGTCAACGAAGAGCAGTTGGCGGCGGGCAGGGCGGCGGTCGAGCGGGCAGGGCTGGCCGGGTATTTTCGCTTTACCCTTGCCGATCCAAACCTCTGGAAACCCTACCGAAAATACGACATTGTATTTTCAAACCAATCACTGCATGACATCTGGAACCTCGAGGGCCTGTTTACGGCAATGCGACGCTCACTGCGCTCCAATGGACTTTTCATCGTCTCTGACATGATCGGAAGGAATGGCACGAGGTTGTGGCCGGAGGCCGTCGAGGCGCTCAAACCTTTCTGGCAGGAACTGCCGGAAAGCTATCGCTTTAACAGGGTCACACAGCGCCAGGAGCATGAATTCATCAACCAGGATATGACCGCGGCCGGGTTGGGATCGGTGCGTTCACAGGATATACTGCTGGTGCTTCTCGAACGGTTTGACTGCATGTTCTTTTTTCCATACGGCAATATCATTTTTGCATTCATCGACCGGTGCTTCGGTCACAATTTCAATGCACAGGCCGATTGGGACAGGGATTTTGTTGACCGGGTCCATGCCCGCGACGAGGCGGGTCTGTTGAGCGGTGAGTTAAAGCCGGCTGCCATGCTGGCGGTGCTCACGAAACGGAAAACCGACACGGTTTTGCGCGACCCGCTCCTGACGTCCAGGCATTGCCTGCGCAAGCCCGGGACGGGCAGCGCACGCGACGCCGATGCATGAACGGGTCAACCGGTTCGCAAGAGTCCAACGCGCCGGACCCGGCAAAGGCTGAAGCATGACGAACGCACACACCGATGGATACGATGAGCAGGAGCGGTCCTTCATGGCCGAGGCCCTGTTGCTGGCCCGACGGGCAGGGGAGGAGGGCGAAGTGCCCATCGGCGCCGTGGTTGTCCGGGACGGAGCGGTCATCGGTCGTGGCTGGAACCGCAACATCGGGCTCAACGACCCGACCGCACATGCCGAAATCATGGCCCTGCGGGAGGCCGGCGCAACGCTTGGCAACCACCGCCTGCCGGGCTGCAGCCTGTATGTCACGCTGGAACCCTGCCCGATGTGCGCCGGTGCGATGATTCACGCCAGGCTGGCGCGCCTGGTCTACGGCGCCATCGATCCCAAGACCGGCGCTGCGGGCGGGGTCTTCGACCTGCTCGGCAACCCTGCCCACAATCACGTCGTTGCTGTCGCCGGCGGTTGCCTGGCGGAAGAGTGCTCGGTGCTGCTGAAGGATTTTTTCAAAAAACGCAGGTAGGCCGCGCTGGTTTGGCGTGCTGGCCGCTTCAGGCCGTCCGTCCGCGGAATATGAAAAACCGGGCGAGCAGCCAGTTGACCAGCATGCCCGCGCAACTG
>JBFZEL010000383.1:0-3276 GCA_041306925.1 Lysobacterales bacterium | reverse complement strand
CAACCTGATGGCCGGCAATATCTCCATCGTGCACGGCGTAACCGATTCATCACGCACCTTCATGGGTGAGGAACCGGCCGGGGTATCCGCCGTCGAAACGGCGGTCGCGCAAATCCGGCATGGCCAGGGTGAAGTCTTTCTCGTCGGCGGCGCCTACATCGCCGAACGCGCGGACATGATGATGCTGATGGAGTTCGCCCATACCCTCTGGCAGGGCGAGTACAGGCCCGTCTGGTCCCGCGAGGACACCGCCGGCGGCATGATCATGGGCAGCGCCGGCGCGTTCCTGGTGCTGGAGTCACGCGCACATGCCGAGGCGCGTGGTGTAAAACCCTATGCACGCATCAGCCAGGTGGCATCGGACCGCAGCAACCGGCATGACGGTGAGGCCCGCGCGGCGGCAGAGGGTTTATTCAGGCGAATCAGCGCAGAAATCCCGGCGGGACCCTTACCCTTACTGTCGGGTTGTTGCGGGGTTCAGCCCCAATTGCAAGAGGAGCATGACTTCCTGGACGGCCTGTCAGTGCACGGTATCGAACCGGTCATCCGCGGCATTTCAAGTGTTTTTGGCAACACGCTCGAAGCGCAATTTCCGCTCAGTGTGATCCTGGCGTCGCTGGCGATAGCCAGGGGCGCATTTTTTGCCCCGTTTGATTTAACCGGTGTCGAAAAGGAGTTTTACGGTAGTCCGGAACGCGTTCTGATCAGCACCTGGGGCCATTGGCGGGGCGAAAGCCTGGCGCTGGTCGACAAACCCGGTGTGCCATTGCGGGGAGATGCATGAACATGGGTCATTCTGCAAAAGACCATCGGGGCCGTCCGCTCGTCGTCGTCACCGGTATCGGCATCGTCACTTCACTGGGTGAAGGCAAGGAGGACAACTGGCGCAACCTGACCGCCGGTGTCTCCGGGGTACGCCGGATCAGCCGTTTCCCCACCGAAGGCCTGCGCACCCAGATCGCCGGAACCATTGATTGGGAAGGCAAAGAACCCTATTGCGCCCCGCTGCATTCGATCGGCCTTGCCAAAAAATCAGCCGCCGAGGCCATCGCGCAGTCGGGCATCGGCTCACGCGCGTCGTTCCCGGGCCCGTTGTTCGTGGCAAATTCGCCCGCGGAAACCAACTGGGACCAGCGCATGATCGTCTATGGCGAAAAGGCCGGCGCCGGCAGTATTGGCTATGAGCGTCTGCTCAAAAACGTCAGGGCGGGTAATTTTGAACGTTATTACAGGCTGTTCCAGTTTGCCAGTATCGCCGAGCACCTAGCGGAAGAGTTCGGTACCCGCGGCCAGCCGATTTCATTGACCACGGCCTGTGCTTCCGGTGCGACAGCCGTGCAGTTGGGGGTTGAGGCCATCCGCCGCGGTGATACCGATGCGGCCCTGTGCGTCGGTACCGATGGCGGTATCTGCGAGGAAATGGTCGTGCGTTTCAACCTGCTGTCGGCGCTTTCGACCCAGAACGACGACCCGCAGGGCGCCTCCAAGCCATTCTCGAAAACCCGCGACGGTTTCGTCATGGCCGAAGGCTCGGCCACACTGGTGCTGGAATCCTACCAGGCCGCCAAAGCGCGCGGTGCGAAAATCCTCGGCGTGGTCCGCGGCACCGGTGAACGGGCCGATACCTTTCACCGCACCCGCTCCACGCCGGACGGTTCCGCCATCATCGACACGATCAACCGCTCGCTGGCCGATGCGGGCATGACGCCGTCTGATATCGACTGCATCAACGCGCACGGCACCAGCACGCCCGAAAACGACAAGATGGAATACCTTGCGCTGAATTCGGCGCTCGGCAGCGCGCTGGCCAACACCCCGATCAGTTCCAACAAGTCGATGATCGGACACACCCTGAGCGCGGCAGGCACCATCGAGGCCGCCATCTCGCTGTTGACGATCCAGTCGGGCGTGATACCACCGACCATCAATTGCCACGAGCAGGACCCCAACATCCTGATGGACGTCGTGCCCAATGTGAAAAGAGTCAAGGCGGTGAACGCGGTGATGTCCAATTCCTTTGGTTTTGGCGGTCAGAACGTCTGCCTGATTTTCTCGGCGGAACCCGCCTAGGAGGTTGACCAGTGACAAATCCAGCCAACGGTAAAACGGTATACGTGGCAGGCGGGGCCAGGGGCATCGGTCTCGGCATCGTCCGCGCCCTGGCCGCGGATGGCTACGATATCGTGTTTTCCTACCGGGGTTCGGCCACCGACGCCGCACAGGCGTGCAAGGATCTGCAGGCCATGTACCCGGGGCAGTCGATCAGCGCGATCCAGGTTGACCTGTCCGAGCGCGGACAGGTGGAACAGTTTGCCGCCCAGATCGCTGCAACCGAATCACTCTATGGGTTGGTATACAACGCGGGCGGGGCCTACGACACCCTCGCCGCCCTCGCCGACCAGGACAAGGCCGAGGCGCTGTTCCAGGTCAACTTCTGGGCCATGACCCGCTTAGCCGGCGCTGCGGCAAGACCACTGATGCGTGCCAAGGCTGGCCGCATCGTCACGATCGGCTCGGTGACAGCGCAACTGGCGGTTTCCGGCAATGCCATCTATGCCGCCAGCAAGGGCGCGATGCTGAGCTATATCAGGACGCTGGCGGTTGAAATGGCGCGCCGGGGTGTGACCGCCAACTATATCTCCCCGGGTTATGTCGATACGGAATTGCTGGCGCCCTACGCCGCCTACCGGGAGAAACTCGAAAGCCAGATTCCGCTCAGGCGCTTTGCGCAACCCGAAGAGGTCGGCGCGCTGACCAGTTTTCTGTTTTCACCACTTGCGGGTTACATCACCGGCAGCATCCTGCCGATCGATGGCGGCCTGACCGCCGGCCTGCTGATACAACGCTGAAATATCCACTTTAACCGAATGGCGGACTGACAGATGCGAGCACTACGAAACTACGGCGAACGCGACCTGCGGATCACGGAGGTCGAGGCCCCGCCGCCACCGGGCGACGACCAAATCCAGGTCCGGATCTGCGCGGTCGCGCTTAACCACATAGACGTCTGGGGCTGGCGTGGCATGGCCTTCGCCAAGCGCCAGTTGCCGATCACCGTGGGCGCCGAGGCATCCGGTGAAATCATTGCGCTGGGCAGGAACGTCAAGGGGCTGAAAATCGGCCAGGTCGGTGCGCTGTACGGCGCCAATACCTGCGGCACCTGCAAACCCTGCCTGGAGGGGCGTGACAATTTCTGTGAAAACGTCGGCGGCGTGTTCGGTTTCCACATCGACGGTTTTGCCCAGGAGATGATGAATTTCCCGGCGCGCCTGTTTG
>JBFZEL010000382.1:0-8233 GCA_041306925.1 Lysobacterales bacterium | reverse complement strand
ACGCTTGTCGAGCCAATATCCAGCCCTATTACTGGATCTGCTTTTTTTCCAAACAGTTTCAAGACTCCCCCATTCCTTTTCCATGCCAATGGTTTAGTGAGACTTCTTACAGCTGTTTTTAACAGAAAACCAACAAATACTCAAACACCTTTTGGTATTTGGGCATTTAATTTAATGACGCATTGGAAAAAGTCTGTTGCAAGAACAAACAATTGGGAATGGCTGGCATGGTGAGTTGTCAACACTCGTCATAACCGGTTACTTCCTTGTCCGATGCGGCGTAACATTTCCTGTTCCTTCTCCCGCTATCCGGAGAAGGTTATATCAACTAAAATTCCATTTTGTAAGGCTAAGCATAGCAGGATAAGGATTTGAAAAAAGCACTTCGTTCAATATTTCGCTTTCTGCTGGTCGCAATAGTCCTCGGTCTGGCTACGCTTTTAATCACCTATCTTATTATTTCAAAAGACCTTCCTGATGTTGAGACACTGCGTGACGTACAACTCCAGGTACCTTTAAGAGTTTACACCTCAGATCACAAGTTAATAAGTGTTTTTGGTGAAAAACGTCGCATCCCGGTCCGGATTGAAGAAATGCCCGTTTACCTGACCAACGCATTTATCGCCGGGGAGGATGCGCGTTTCCGCATACATCCGGGGGTGGATTACCAGGGAATTTCGCGCGCGGTCTGGACCTTGATGACAACGGGTGAGAAATCCGTTGGTGGCAGCACGATAACGCAGCAATTGGCGCGAAACTTTTTCCTCACGCTTGAAAAAACTTTTACACGCAAGATCAAGGAGATCTTTCTCGCCCTGAAAATCGAACGCGAGTTGTCCAAGGATGAAATCCTCGAACTGTACCTGAATAAAATTCTCCTCGGCCACCGGGCCTACGGGGTGGGCGCCGCAGCCGATGTCTATTACGGTAAACCGGTAGGTGAACTGAGCCTGGCTCAATGCGCCATGCTTGCGGCGCTTCCCAAGGCCCCTTCGAGGATAAACCCGATCACCGCACCCGAACGCGCCATGAACCGCAGGGATTACGTGCTCGGACGCATGCTGGAACTGGGTTTCATCAGCGCAGAGGAATATGAGCAGGCCCTGCGTGAAAGGAATACCGCCTTTTACCATGGGGCCACAACGGAAGTTGCGGCTCCATACCTCGCTGAAATGGTTCGCAAGGAAATGCTGACCATGTTTGGCGAGTCTGCCTATACCGGCGGGTACGAGGTTTATACAACCATCAACTCCGGTTTCCAGACAACTGCCAACCAGGCGGTCATCGACGGGCTTGAGGAATATGACCACAGACATGGCTATCGCGGAGCGGAGGCGCATTTCGACCTGGAAGCCGACTCGACTACAGATGCCTGGGAAGAGATACTGAGACCCTATAAGCCCATCGCCGGCCTGGTCCCAGGCCTGGTCATTGAAGTCGATGAAGAGCTTGCCCTGGTGTACCTGGTGGATGGCCAAACGATCGCGCTGTCGCTCGCCGATATGCAGTGGGCCAGGAAATTCATAAGCCGCGACCGGGTGGGATTTGAACCCAAAAGCGTGAGTGAGGTGCTCGCAAAGGGCGACATTATCCGCACGCGCTTGCGGGATGGAGGCCAACGTGAACTGGCGCAATTGCCCGAAGCGGAGGCACTGTTGATTTCCCTGAGTCCCCACGACGGTTCAATCAAGGCACTGGTCGGTGGTTATGATTTCACGCGCAGCAAATTCAATCGCGCCGTTCAAAGCCGGCGACAACCGGGCTCAGGATTCAAACCCTTCGTCTATTCAGCCGCATTGGCCAAGGGTAAAACCCCGGCGAGCGTTGTCAATGATGCGCCGATTGTACTGACCGATACCGAGCTGGAGAAAGACTGGAAGCCACAAAACTATGGTGAAAAGTTTTTCGGGCCGACGCGTCTGCGTGAAGCCATGGTCAATTCCCGTAACCTCGTTTCGATCAGGTTATTGAGGGAGATCGGTATTACCTATGCGATCGGGTACATCAGTGCGTTCGGTTTCGACCCCGCGGAACTACCGGCTAATTTAACCATGGCGCTTGGCAGCGCTTCACTGGTACCGCTCAGTCTCGTCAGGGGTTTCGCTGTATTTGCCAATGGCGGATACCTGGTTGAGCCCTATTTCATAGACCGGGTTGTCGATGCCAGGGGCACCGTTTTGTTCGCCGCCAGCCCAAAGTATGTTTGCAGGGAATGTAAACCCGAACAGGCCATCGCTGCTCTGCCGACAAAAGCTGTTGAAAATCTGGAGCCGAGTTTCAGACCCTTGCAGATTACAACCGGGGAAGACCTGCCGGTCACCGGGCAGAACACAGCGCCGACCGAGAACATGGTCGCAAACCCGACCCCCGCGCCACGGGTTATCAGCGAGCAAAATGCGTACCTGATCCGCTCGATGATGATGGACGTGGTCCGGCGCGGAACCGGCAAAAAGGCCATGGAACTGGGACGCAACGACCTGGCGGGTAAGACGGGAACGACCAATGACCAGCGCGATGCGTGGTTCTCCGGTTACAACGATGAGATTGTCACCTCGGTCTGGGTGGGTTTTGACAACCATGATCCCCTTGGCCGCGAGGAGGTTGGCGGCAAGGCTGCCTTGCCGATCTGGATCAACTATATGCGGGTGGCGTTGCAGGGTATTCCTGACCGTGTTCCTGAAATTCCGGAAGGCATAACCAAGGCCCGTATAGACCCGGATACGGGTTTGCTCGCCAGGATTGACAATCCAGACGCAATTTCAGAAGTTTTTGACATGGGCAGTATTCCACCAATGGAAGATTCAAAAGAAGGAGATCAATCTGATGCCGTTACGGAAGAGGATCCATACGACAGTTTCTGATAAGTTTCCCGCTCATAACACCAGGAAGAACAGCCAGATACGCCGCGCAATCGCCGCCGAAGCGGCGCGCATCATGTCCACACAATCGCAATTCAACTACCGGGTGGCCAAGCTGAAAGCCGCGGAAAGACTGGGTTTGAATCTGCACACGACCTTGCCCAGCAATGCAGAAGTTGCCAGCGCACTGCGGGCTTACCAGGAATTTTACGGTGGTCCGCAGCACACTCGGCACGTACGGAAAATGCGCGAGGTTGCCTTGCAGGTCATGCGCTCGCTGGAATCGTTTTGTCCACGCCTCGTTGGTCCCGTGCTTGAGGGCACCGCGGATGAACACGCGCGCGTATCGTTACATGTTTTCAACGACCCGCCTGACGCGGTCGTCATTCACTTACTCGACAAAGGACTGGTTTTCCGCAATGAACAGCGGAAAATCCGCTGGCATGATGGCAGTTATCGCCAGATGCAAATGGTCGTGACCAATGCAGACGACATCGAGGTCGAATTGACCCTTTTCAGTTGCATCGACCTGCGCCAGCCGCCGCCCAGTCCCGTGGATGGGCGACCACTAAGACGCGCGCCTATGTCCGAGGTGGAATCCCTGCTGAGGGCGGTTGCTGTTTGAAAAAAAACTTCAGCGTGCGCCAATCGGCACGTAATCACGAGCACCCTTACCGGCATAGATCTGTCGCGGGCGGCCAATCGGCGTGCCAACCTCTTCCTGCTCCAGCCATTGAGACACCCAGCCGACGGTTCGGGCAATCGCGAACATGACGGTAAACATGCTCGTTGGAATGCCCAGCGCCTTGTAAATAATGCCGGAGTAAAAGTCCACGTTCGGGTAGAGTTTCTTTTCCACAAAGTAATCGTCTTCCAGCGCGATACGTTCCAACTCCATCGCCAGCGACAACAGCGGATCCTTGCTGCCAATTTCCTCTAAAACCGCATAGGCGGCCTTGCGGATGATGGTCGCCCGCGGGTCATGGTTTTTATAAACCCGGTGACCAAAGCCCATCAGGCGGAACGGATCGTCTTTGTCCTTGGCTTTGTCGATGAACAGGCCAACTCGTGATACGTCACCGATCTGATCCAGCATGGTTAAAACGGCCTCGTTGGCGCCACCGTGCGCGGGACCCCACAATGCCGAGATACCGGCGGCAACACTGGCATAAGGATTTGCGCCCGTTGAACCGACCAGCCTGACGGTCGACGTACTGGCATTCTGTTCATGATCGGCATGCAAAATGAACAACAGGTCGAACGCCTTGGCGGCTACCTGGCTTACCTTGTAGGGTTCGGCCGGCACCGAGAACATCATGTCAAGGAAACGCTCGGTGTAGTTAAGGGAGTTCTTTGGGTAGGCGGTTGGCCAACCCATATGGTGGCGGTAACAGGCGGCGGCGATGGTCGGCATCTTGGCGATCATGCGTTTGGCGGCCAGTAACCGGTGTTCCGGGTTATTCATGTCCAGCTTGTCATGATAAAAGGCAGACAGTGAGCCAACGACGCCTGCCATCATCGCCATGGGGTGCGCATCGTAGTGAAATCCGCTTATAAACGTATTCAGCCTTTCATGAATCATCGTGTGGTATCTGATGTCTTTTTCGAATCTTTCGAACTCCTCACCCGTCGGCAACTCACCCGACAACAATAAGTAGGCCACTTCAAGGAAACTGCTTTTTTCGGCCAATTGTTCGATTGGATAACCGCGGTACCGCAATATGCCTTTGCCGCCGTCGATAAACGTGATTTTGCTGGTACAACTGGCGGTTGCCGTATAACCCGGGTCATAAGTAAAGTAGCCGAGGGTCGAGGGCAATGCCTTGATACTCAGAGTGGGCTCGCCTTCCGTGCCCTTCAGCACAGGTAATTCAAGGCTTTTGCCAGTGCTCTCGTCTGTAATGATCACGCGGCTATCGGACATGGTAGGCTCCTTGTGAATTTACGGGAGAATCGTTGAGATTCCTTGCAATAGTCGACGCGCTATTATTCCACAGATTTATTCTCATTTTCCGAATTTTCGCGAATGCAACAGGCAGCAAAAAGCCCGCACCGGTCTCGCCGTTGCGGGCCTTGCATGTTTGCATTGCGATTACTTCTGGTAACGGCGTTTGAAACGGTCTACACGACCACCGGTATCCATCGTTTTGTGCTTACCGGTATAAAACGGGTGGGAGGCACTCGAGATTTCCACCTTGACCAGTGGGTACTCATTGCCATCTTCCCATTTGATGGTTTCTTTGCTTTTAATAGTAGAGCGGGTCAGGATGGCAAAATCTGAAGAAAGATCCTGAAAAACCACTTCACGATAATCTGGATGCGTGTCAGCTTTCATGACAATTTCCGGTATTCATTAGGCCTAAAGAGCCGGGTAGTTTAACGACGTGTGCCAGGCAATGCAATAGGCTCATCCACGCAATTCAAGGCAAAAACAACTGTTGGATATCATTCACAAACCTCCACCCCAATTCGGTGGGGCGGAGACGTTCATTCACGGCCTCCAGCAGACCCTTGTCAAGCGCCTTTTGCACGCGTGCTTCAGCGGCCAGCCAAGGCAAACCGGTACGCGGGCTGAAATCGTCCACGCTCACTCCCTGTTTCAGTCTCAGCTGGTTGAGAAAAAATTCAAAGACAAGCTCAGCATCATTCAATAGCCTTGTTTCAGCGCGCCAATCTCCGGATTCGAGGCCCTGCAAATAACGCCCGGGATGGCGGTGCTTGACATAGCGCTGCACCCGGCCATCGGCCGGCGTGGTAATTTTTCCATGCGCCCCTGCACCAACGGCCAGAAAATCACCGTAGCGCCAATAGTTCATGTTGTGACGGCTGTGTTTGTCTTGCTGCGCAAAGGCCGATATTTCGTATTGCATATAAACGTTTTTCTCCAACAGTTCCAAGCCGTTTTGTTGCATCTCCCAGGCCGCATCATCGTCAGGCAACTGCGGAGGTCTTTGGGCAAAAGCCGTGTTGGGTTCTATGGTTAAATGGTAAAACGAAATATGCGCAGGACCGGCATGGATGGCCTGTTCAATATCGTGGCGGGATTGCGCGAAAGTCTGGCCAGGCAGGGCAAACATCAGATCAATATTGAAATTGGCTATGCCGGATCTATGCAGCGATTGCAGACTCTGGTCAATTTCCGCGCGGCCGTGAATCCGGCCGATCGCTCGCAGCAGTTCGTCGTCGAAACTTTGCACCCCGAGGGAGACACGGTTGACGCCGGCCTGGGCATAGGCGGAGAAACTGTCACGTTCGATGGTGCCCGGATTGGCTTCGAGGGTGATTTCAACATCTGGCCTCAGGTCCAGCCGGGCCCTCGCAGCGCTGAGAAAGTTTTCAACCTGGCCCGCTGAAAACAGGCTGGGTGTGCCACCGCCAAAATAAATACTCTGTACTGGCCGCCCCCAGGTCAGGGGCAGTTCCTGTTCAAGGTCCGCAAGCAGGGCTTCGATGTATTTTTCCGCGGGAAAACTGTCCTTCACGGCGTGCGAATTGAAATCGCAATATGGACACTTGCGCACACACCAGGGCATGTGCACATACAGGCTCAAGGGCGGATTACGCAGTAATCCTTTCATCCCTCTCCCGTATTTGCCTGACCAGTTCCCTTAGCGCCTGGCCACGATGGCTGACCCGGCTTTTGTCCTCCCGGCTCAATTCCGCTGCCGAGCGCTGCCCGCCATCGGGTTTTACATCAGCAATTCCGAACAGGGGATCATAACCGAAGCCGCCGTGGCCCCGCTGCGCCGGGAGGATATACCCGTGCCAACGCCCGCTGGCAATTAGCGGCGCCGGATCATCGACCGACTGCACCAGCACCATGACACAAATAAAATAAGCGGAACGGTCTATACCGTGTTTGCCGGACAGGTCGGCAAGCAGTCTGCGATTATTGGCATCAGCATCAGCGCCAGCGCCGGCATAACGGGCAGAAAAAATACCCGGCCGGCCATGCAGCGCGGGAACCACCAGTCCGGAGTCGTCGGCGATGCTGGGCAAACCGGTATGACGCGTGGCATGCCGCGCCTTGATCAAGGCGTTTTCGATGAATGTACCGGCGGTCTCCTCTGCCTCCGGAATCAGCCAATCACTTTGCGGGCGCACGACAAAACCCAGGGGGTCGAGCATGGCGATAATTTCATCTAACTTGCCGCGGTTGCCACTGGCCAGAACGTATTCCCGCTGCATGATATTCTGATGACCCCGGGTTCAGCCTGCCAGTGCCGCCGTCTGTGCTTCCATCAGTGACCTGATGCCTTTTTCCGCCAACACAATTAATTGATCCAGCTCATCTTTTCGGAAAGCGTGACCCTCGGCGGTACCCTGTAACTCGATAAAACCACCGCCGTCATTCATGACGACGTTCATGTCCGTTTCGGCGCGGGAATCCTCTGGATAGTCAAGATCAAGCACTGGCATGCTGTTAAAAATACCCACGGAAACTGCGGCCACCTGGCCGTGTACAGGATCTTTTTTGATTTTTTTCCCGGCCAGCATCCACCTGCAGGCATCCACCATCGCAACATAGGCGCCGGTAATAGCCGCAGTGCGGGTTCCGCCGTCCGCCTGCAACACATCGCAATCCAGCGTGATCGTGTTTTCACCCAGCGCGACACGATCGACGACAGCGCGCAGCGACCTGCCAATCAGCCTTTGTATTTCCATGGTGCGCCCGCCCTGCTGACCGGACGCGGCTTCACGACGCATCCTTGCGCCTGTCGATCTGGGCAACATGCCATATTCCGCCGTGACCCAACCCTCGCCGGTTCCCCTGAGGAACGCCGGCACCTTGCCTTCGACCGACGCTGTACACAGGACCTGTGTGTTACCGCAGGCAATCAACACCGAACCCTCTGCATGGCAGGTGTAATTGCGTGTGATCCTTACAGGGCGTAACTCATCTGCTTTTCTGCCGCTGGGTCTCATGGTTTGTTCCTGCTTGTCTGGTCACTGAAAAACGGGGTAAATGACGGAGGCCGCTATTCTCGGATAGCCTACTCGCGGGCTAACCGTTAACATTGTGCCACTGTATGCAATGTGGAAAAAGCAATGATTCGTAGTATGACCGGTTTCGCCCGGGTTGAACGCCAGTATGAATTTGGCCGCCTGAGCTGGGAAATGCGTTCGGTTAATCACCGTTACCTGGATTTTGGTCTGCGTCTGCCGGAGGAGTTCCGGCCGCTGGAGTCGGACATCAGAACCTGTCTCGGACAATTTTTAAGTCGTGGAAAAATCGAGGCAACCTTACGGTTCGTCGCTGAACCGGGCGCCATCAGCAGCAGGCTGGAACTCAATCTTGGCCTGGCACGGGAACTGCTCGTGGTGCATGAAGCACTGGCGAGACTGGCGGGAACCGAGCAGTCCGTGGATATCAA
>JBFZEL010000381.1:0-4090 GCA_041306925.1 Lysobacterales bacterium | reverse complement strand
CGAATTCGAACGCGCGGTCTGGGCAGGTCTTGCCGGATTGCGCCGATCAGGTCATGCAGCGAGCCGATTCGCATCCGCGCGGGCGGTCACCCTCATCGTGAGCAGCATGCCGCCCACAATTGCAAACCATCGGGCGTTCGTCATGGATCAAGAGGCAATGGGCAAAGTCCCATTAATATTTTGACAGCCACTTCATCCTGACCTTCTGCAGCCAGGACAAAACCTGGTTTCCGCATTTTCAGACATGTCTGACACGGAAGTCGGACGAAACTACGCTGCCAATCACCGACGTTATGCGCATTATTCAGTTGTCGCTTGCGATTGGCCATATTGCTGCGTAACCGACATTTTATTGACAGGTTTGAGCTGACATCAGCAGCCCTGCACCCAGGACAAGAACATGAACCGGACCGCCGTGGAAGACCTGAACTCCCTCTTTGATAAGGATGGTTTCTTTATCGATCCTGGGCAATGGGATATCGCGTTGGCGCAGCGCATCGCGCATTCCGAGGACATGGGTGAAATGGATGAGTTACAGCAGGAGTTGTTACTGACCTTGCGCGATGAATTCCAGAAATTCGGTGCGGTCACTGCTTTGAGCCACATCTGTCATCTCAATGATCTCGACGCGGATTGTCTGCATCAGCTGTTCCGTTCCCCGCGTCAGGCATGGCGTATCGCGGGTCTGCCCAATCCGGGTGAAGAAGCCAAAGCGTACCTGGCCTGAATCCCCGCCCAATCACAGCGCCGCGATGACGCGAAATCGGCATCAAGGAGGCAGCATGACGACCACCAAAATTCGGGGCCTGAACGCAATTTTAAAACCCTGTACCCGGCAGGCTTCCTGTTGGTTTCGCACCCGAATCATCGTGAACCCGCGCTGATTTTTCCAACCCTGAAATGAGGTTAATCGAATGAAAAAACAAATGATTCTCGCTACCTGCCTGATCTTGACACCCCATCTGGCCAACGCAGCAAACGAGCCCGCAGCAACCGAAAAGCCCATGGTGCATGACGGAGATGCCAGCAATACCGGCATCAACAAACGTGACCGGGATGACAACACCTTAACCCCGATGGATCAGATGAATAACCCGTCTGATTTGAAGATTACCCAGGAGATTCGCCAGGCACTGATGAAAGGCGAATTTTCCATGGATGCAAAAAACATCAAGGTCATCACCCGCAATGGCACCGTGACCTTACGCGGTCCAGTCAAGACTGCTGCCGAGCGGGAAAAAATCACCGCACTGGTTAAAGCCATGCCAGCCATCAAAAGCATCGACAACCAATTGCAAGTCAAATAGTTTTTAAAAGGAAACCATCATGTCTAAAACCGTTATCTGTCTCGCCAATACCGAGGTCCAAACTGAAACCATCGTTCAGCGTCTGAATGAAGCCGGCATTCCCACCAGCGACGTGTCCGTGCTGTTTCCGGACAAATCCGGCAGCCGTGATTTTGCGCACGAGCACAACACCAAAGCGCCGGAAGGCACCGCCATCGGCGCCAGCGCAGGGGGTGTAACCGGTGGCGTGCTGGGTCTGCTGGCCGGCATCGGCGCGCTGGCCATTCCGGGCGTCGGTCCGTTCATTGCGGCCGGCCCGATCATGGCAGCGCTGAGTGGCGCGGCCGTTGGCGCAACCATCGGTGGCATCGCCGGCGCCCTGATCGGCATGGGTATTCCTGAATATGAAGCCAAGCAATACGAAGCCAAAATCAAGGAAGGCAACATCCTCATCTCGGTGCATACCGATGATGGTGATGTGATCGACCGGGTCAAAGCCATCATGAAAGAAGCTGGGGCGGCAGACATCACCAGCACCGGTGAAGTCAGCGTGAGCGACGATGAGCGCATGCCCAGAAGCCGTCATGCCCTATAAACCAGTCGCTCAAGCGATGAATCACATTTTTCAACCTGGAGAAGATCATGGGTAAATACCTGCTTGGCTGGCTATTGGGCGTACCTGTAGTGTTATTGGTTATTTTCTTCTTGTTTTTCTAGTCACTTAACATCCCTCTTCAAATGGAGCTAAACACCATGGCGACACCAGAACCCAAAGATGCCTGCGACCTGCTTGACGACGATCACAAAGCCGTCAAGAAAATGTTCAAGGCTTATGCCGAGCTGGTAGAGCAGCCCGGCAGCACGAAAAAGACCGCGCTCGACAAAAAGCGCGAGCTTGCCAACAAAATCTGTTTCGAGTTGACCGTGCATGCGCAACTCGAAGAAGAGATTTTCTATCCGCCGGTGCGCAAGGCGATCAAGGATGAATTGCTGATGAACGAGGCAGAAGTCGAGCACGAAGGTGCCAAGGCCTTGATTGCACAGATTCAGAACATGGATCCCGCTGATGCGATGTTTGACGCCAGGGTCACGGTGTTGGGCGAGTACGTCGACCATCATGTCAAGGAGGAGCGCACAGATATGTTCCCGAAGGCGCGCGCCAGCAAAGTGGATCTGGTGAAAATGCGCGACGCTCTGCAAGCGCGCAGGGTTGAACTGACGGCGGATTCGGAAGCGCTGGCCTGACCGGATAGCTCGACATCAAGGAGCCAACATGACACTAACCAAACGTAATTTGGGCACAGGACTGGCCCTGCTTGGCGGCGTGTTGATCGCCGCGCTCGCGGTCGGCGCAGAACCCAAAACCCAGCCGACCAGCTATATGCCGGTTGATATCAAGGAGAGCTTCGCGTCGATCATGGCGCGCATGAAGGCCGAAAAGCCCGCCGTTGAAGCGCGCCAGAAAGCGCTGCTGGAAAAACGCTACGACCTGTCCAACCGCCCGGCCCCCGACGTGACCATGTCGCGCGGCAAGCCGGTCCAGGAAGGCGTCCGCGCCAGGTTGCCGGGCGGTGTGACCTGGGAGTCGCTGGCAGCGATGATGCCGGAAGAGATTCGCGAAAAGGCACTGTTCCCGGCGGGTTTTCTGCCACTGCCGCACCCCAATCATGCCGAAGGCGGAATGGTTTTCCCCAAATTCCATATCGATGAAATCAAGAAACAGGAAGACCGCGACCTCACGCGCTTCGACCTTGATTTCGACCTGCCGGATCAGTTCCTGCCGGAATTCCCTGCGCCGATTTATCTGACCACGCGCACCGACCTGGGCGACGTCTCGCAAGGCAAGCTCGTCACCATCGACAACTACTACAGCCTGTTCAACGGCATCCTCAACCCTAAACAGATCGAAGGCGTGCGCCTGCTGGTGACCCCGTTTGCGCAGCAGCAGTTCAATCAGACCGAAGACCGCCGATCGGAAAAACCGAGTCGCGGCGTCACCTGTTTTGACTGCCACGCCAATGGCCACACCAACGCCTCGACTCACCTCGTCGGCGACATCCGCCCGCAGGAATTCCGCCACCGCATCGACACCCCGACTTTGCGCGGCGTCAACGTCCAGCGCTTGTTTGGTTCACAACGTGCGCTGAAATCTGTCGAAGACTTCACCGAGTTCGAACAGCGCGCAGCGTACTTCGACGGCGACCCGGTAATCGCCGCGAAAAAAGGCGTCAACACGCTCGACCGCGCGTCGCAAGTCCACGCAATGGCTGAGTTCCAGGAAATCCTCGACTTTCCGCCGGCGCCCAAACTCGGCATCGACGGCAAGCTCAACCCCAAGCTCGCTACAGCTTCCGAAATGCGCGGCCAGGGGCTGTTTTTTGGCAAGGCCAACTGCGCCAGTTGCCACGCGGCACCGTATTACACCGATAACCTGATGCACAACCTCCGTACCGAACGCTTCTTCAAGCCGCAAATGATCAATGGCCGCATGGCCCACTCAGACGGCCCGATCAAGACCTTCAGCCTGCGCGGCATAAAGGACTCGCCACCCTACCTGCATGATGGCCGCCTGCTGACGCTCGAAGACACGGTGGAGTTTTTCAACCTCGTGCTCGAAACCAAGCTGAACGCGAATGAGAAGAAAGACCTGGTCGCATTCCTGCGCCAACTCTAAACGCTTCCATACCAGCCAGTCTAAGGCAATCCCCCTGCACCTCGTTGAGCAATGCGGCCGACCAACAGCGGCAGCATGGCGAGGGAAATAGCGACGTTGCGGGCTTCGAACATCTGCTTTTCATGGCCCC
>JBFZEL010000380.1:0-4130 GCA_041306925.1 Lysobacterales bacterium | reverse complement strand
TCGGAAAAATATTCGTTGTCGGCATCGGCGCTCATGTTGACGAACGGCAGCACGGCGATGGATTTATCGATAACAGCTTCTTCGACGGTGGATGTCGTGATCTTCGCAACCTGTGCGGTTGACGGTGGCTCGGCCGAAAACTTGTCCCAGGCAAAATACCCCAGTGCCAGCAGCAGGATGACGATGATGCTGCGGTCGAGTTTACGGCCGGTCACGCTGGCTATCGACTGGCTGCGGTCCACTTCGGATTCGCGCTTGACGCCTTCGGGGGTCAGCTCAAAGGCCCAGGCAAAGAACAATGCGACGAAGAAACCCAGCGCCAGCACGACGAACAGGGTTTTCATGACCCAGTCGGGCGCGCCGATGTTGTCGATCAGAAGATCGGCGATCTGTGCCAGTAACCATGCACCGATCAGGTAGGCGACCCCGACGCGGAACACGTTTCTGCGCTTGAGTTCGTTAAACAAGCTCATTGGCATGCAATCCTTCCGCCGTCTTTACGCTGGCAGATGTCCGGCCAGCCAGCCTGGTCCCAGTACTCGGGCAGGTTCACCAGTTCCAGGTATTCTGCAAAACGCGGGTGTTGCCGCAGCTTTGCGTAGATGGGTGACCAGATGTCTTCAATGTTGCCAAATCTGAATTTTTGCGCTTCAGCGATGATGTCGTCGATGACAAAATCAATATCGCCCGTATGGATCAGGACCAGGTTGGCCATCCAGGAATCCGGATCGTACTCGGCTCTTTTTTCGCCGCCGACAGCAGTTCTGAGAACATCCCGTGCCTGCTCATTCGCGGGGTTTTCCAGCAATGTTATGATCGCAATCCTGATCGGTTCCGCCATGTTATCGGGGCCCAGCCTGTTGGCCATTGCAATGGCCCCGGCGTTATCGCCACTTGCCATCAAGGGCAGCATCTTCCAAAAAGGTTCGTACCACCATGGGTTCTTATGCGCTTCTCCGGTTGACCTGATCCATTGCTCAATGACTTCGATTGCCTGGGCATATTGACCATTGGCCATCAAAGCCATCATGTAGGCATCGGCCAGTGGACCGAGTAGCGGGTCGATCGCGTAACCCTCCTGGGCCGTTGACAGGTACTGGTCAATCCGGCCGACCATGCCGAAGAACTCCGCGTAATCTTCCAGCAACTCGGAATATTGCGGGTCAATGGCCATGGCCTGTTCGAAATAGTGTTCTGCTTCGGCCCATTGCCAGCTGTCGCGCAGGGCGCTTGCCAGGGCATCGAGTGCGTCAACGTTTTGCGGGTCCAGCGAAAGCGCGTGTCTTGCGGTGCTGATCGTCTCGGCCAGCAGATCGGTACCCAATTCCCCGACGGAATAGGTCAGGGCCAGCGCGGCCCATGCCGGGGCGAACTCCGGGTCGAGTTCTATGGTTCGCTTAAACGACTCGACGGCCTGACCCAGGTTATCCTGTCCACGTTTGTGTAACAGGGCCCGGCCGTGCAGATAGCTGTCATAGGCCGCCATGTTGCTGGTCCTGTTGGGTACCGCAACGACACCCAGTCCCAGCTCACCGGTCAGGACGGTTGCGATCGCCCCGGCGATTTCTTCCTGCACGAGGAAGATATTGACCAGCTTGCGGTCATAGGTTTCCGACCACAGGTGGAAGCCGTCATCGACCTTGATCAGCTGCGCGGTGATGCGCACCTCGTCGCCCTGGGAGCGGATGCTGCCTTCAAGAATATGCGCCACGCCCAGTTGTTCGCCGATATTGCGCACGTCGCCCTGGTGACCCTTGAAACCGAACACGGAGGTGCGCGCGGGTACCGAAAGACCGGGGATTTTCACCAGCGCGTTGATGATCTCCTCGGTGATGCCGTCGGAAAAGTACTCCTGCTCGGGGTCGGAGGACATGTTGACGAAGGGCAGGACGGCGACGGACTTGCTACTGATGGCTGGCCCGGCGTTGTTGGGGGTGGCTTCGATAGGGGTCAGAGCCCTTTTCTCTCCGGCGATCGTGGCTTGCATGGCGGTTTGCTGAGAAAAGGGGTCTGACCCCGGTTCCGTTTTCTGAGAAAGGGGCTCTGACCCCTTTTCTGAAGAGAAACGCGACTCCCAGACAAAATAGCCCAGCGCAAGCACCAGGATAGCGATGATGCCACGGTTCAGTTTCTGGCCGGTTTCACGGCGGATCGACTCGGAGCGGACCACTTCGGATTCGCGTTTGACGCCCTCGGGTGTGAGTTCGAACGCCCAGGCAAAGAACAGCGCGACGGGGAAACCGATCATCAACACCACGACGATGAACTGCATGGTCCAGTCGGGCGCCTTGAAGGTATCGAGCAGCAACCCGGCAATTTGCGCCAGCAGCCATGAACCGATCAGGTAGGCGATGCCGACGCGGAACACGTTGCGGCGTTTGAGTTCCGTAAAGAAGCTCATGACACGTCCCGCAAGGTGGGTAATCCGTTACGCGCCATCGTTATATTGTTTTTGCAGTGCCGGACCGGTAAGTTGGGTGTTACGCATTGCGAATCTGTATGGGTCATCTGCAAAGTTTTCATTTCTTTATATCCAGCAATTCGTAGGCGAGTAACCTTTGCTGATCCATGTCGGCTTCGAAGCGGGCCACCATTTCCTTGTAACCCGGCTCGTTTTTCAACTGGCTGAACACGACATCGTTGAGGAGGATAGTTCGCCAGTCCAGCCGCCAGTGCTTGTCCCAGGCGCTGTTCAGCCATTGCAATGCACCGTCAAAATCACCCCGGATGGTTGCGATTCCGGCGCGGTCGAGGTCACCGCCAAAGACCAGCCATTGCGGGGGTAATTGATCGGTCACGCTTTCTGCGGCTTTTAGTAGCTGTTCCGATCGGTCGGATGTCGGGTCCGCCAGCCTGAGCAGCGCGGCGATTTGAATGATTTCCCTGGTCTTTCTTTCCAGACCACCTGGCAATACCAGGGGGGTCTCGAAAGCCCAAGGTGAACTTTCGCGAAACGGCGCGAGTGCCGCCTGGTAATCACCCTCACGCGCCAGTTCGAATGCCAGGGTCTGTTGAAATGCAAACTCCGAACCATGCCGGTTTTCCGCTTTTTGCGCCAGGGCTTTTCTTGCTAAATCGCGCGCAAGGTCATGTTGCTCACGATATTTCAAAAGCAGCAACCGACTCCAAATCGGAATAGGCTGTCCGGCGCCGGTGGCTTCGGCCCTCCTCAACCATTGCTCCGCCTGCTCGGCATCCCCCAACATGAGCCAGAAGCGGGTCATGCCCGCGATCATTTCGTAGTCTCCCGGATCACGCTCGATGGCCTCAGTGAAATTTTTTACGGTGCGCGCATAGTCCCCGGAGAATAGATATGCCAATCCCCAACCATACCAGCCAAAGGGGCTCTCGGGCGCGATTTCCTGGATGCGCCCGCAAGCTGCCAATGCAGTTTCAACACGCTGTAAAAACGCGTTGGTATGACATTTATCCCATAGAACACCGACCGCATACGGCTCAATTTCCAGTGCCGCATCGATCAACTTCAGACCCTGTTCGACGCGACCGTTATCGAAAAGGAACCTGCCATAGTCATTCAATGCCAATGCGTTACGCGGGTCGTCATCCAGCGCGGTTTTGAACGCTTTCTCAGCGGCCTTCCTATCGCCTTCATATACTTTCAAAATCGCCATCTGGATACGCGCCGCGCTGTTAAGCGGTTGTTCCGCGAGCACCTGTTCAACCACGGGCACGCCCCGGTTTATTGCTTGCTGCTGGGTGATGGCGCCGGTTGCCGCCATCTGGGTCCAGGCGGTGACGAGCCCGACCTTGGCGGGTGTGTAAGACGGGTCCATCGCCAGCACCTGCTGAAATCCAGTGACCGCCCGGTCCAATGAGACAAAGCCGCCTACATTGATATCCTGCAGCGCCTTCAGGTATAGGTCGTAGGCATTGATATCGGTATTTGCGACCTGCTCCAGGGCCTTCTCGTCTTCGCCGAGCAGGGTGATACGCAGCGCCTGGGCGACCTTGAGTGCAATTTCGCCCTGGATGGCAAAAATGTCGTCGAGGTCGCGGTCATAGGTCTCCGACCACAGGTGGTAACCATCCTCGACATTGATCAACTGCGCGGTGATGCGCACGCGGTTGCGCTGGTCGTCCTTGCGCACACTGCCTTCGAGGATCGTATC
>JBFZEL010000379.1:0-2521 GCA_041306925.1 Lysobacterales bacterium | reverse complement strand
ACCCACCGTGCCCGCTTCCAATGCCACTTTTTCGGTATCGGAGAGTGTCGGCAGCATTGTGCGATAGACGGCAAGAAACGGTGCGCTGAGCCACTGACGACGCAATGGCTTGATATTCAATGGAATGGCAATGGCTGCAAACAATACTGAAAAAATAACGATCGCCAGCGTCGGGACATTCGTAAACACGGCAAACCCAACAAGCACTGCGGCCATACCAATGGTCCAGTTCAGCAGCTTGAAACCACGGTAGGCGGCGAAGACTGAAAACCCCAGCAAACCCATAATCATAATCCAGAGCATTGCGTTTACCCTCCGTGAAAAATAATTGCATATTCCTGTGTTGCGCCTGGTGGAAAAACACTGGACAACACAAGATTGGACTGCGTCGATAAACCTACGCCTCCATACGTCAGAGTATGGTAAATGCTTGGGCCGGAGTCAACTGCTATCTAAGCTATTTTGAAACGCAATTCTCGGTTATGCTTCACGGTACAATTCAATGATGCCGGTTGGCTGTTGTGACCCTGACAGTAGTGAAAAACAAAGAACGTTCAACCCTCAGTGCGGGTGACTGGGAACAGCAGGCACTGGTGCTGATAGCAGAAAAAGGTATCCGCGCGGTTGCGGTTGAATCGCTCGCCCGACGCATGGGTGTCACCAAGGGCAGTTTTTACTGGCACTTTCAGAACCGCGAATCACTGCTGGAGCAATCCCTGCTCCGGTGGGAGAAACACGATGAGGTCAATTTACAGACATCATTGAGCGCCATCGACGATCCGCGTGAGCGGCTGAGATCGTTTTTCAGACGCACCGGACGCGAGAAGCTGACCCACAATGTCTATAGCTCGTTGTGCATGGCCTCGGATCACCCGCAGGTTGAACCCCTATTGGAACGGGTGGCTGCACGCCGCATGAAACATATTGAGAAGGCCTTTGAAGAGATTGGCTTCGATCCGCAGGAAGCATCACATCGCGCGCGGCTGACGTACTCGACTTACCTGGGTTTCCTGCAACTGCAGAAACAGCACCAGACACCCAGCCTGAGTTCGGAGGAGTTTGAAGCGTATATGACGCACGTCATTGCGACGCTCATACCTGAAAAGTAGTCTTGGCACCGGCTTGCGGGGTATGGTTTGAACGTATTGATAATAGAGCACAATTGAAAGGTTCGCCCGATTCTTAACACGCATTCAGTCGTTACTGATGCCCATATTTTTGAAGAGGAGGTAACGTGACCAGTAACCAGATTTTGAAACAATGGGTAGAGGAAGTCAGCGCATTGACCCGTCCGGATACTATCCACTGGTGCACCGGTAGTGATGAAGAACACCGGCAGTTGGTTAACGGCATGCTCGCAAGTGGCGAATTTATCAGGCTGAACCAGGACACACACCCCGATTGTTACCTGCACCGCTCGGACCCGAGTGACGTTGCCAGGGTGGAGCATCTGACCTTCATCTGCACGACCGAGCGCGATGACGCCGGTCCGAACAACCACTGGATGCACCCCGATGAGGCCAAGGCCAAAATGCGTGCCCTGTATGCTGGTTGCATGCAGGGACGAACACTTTATGTGATTCCCTATTGCATGGGCCCCATTGATTCACCCCTGGCACGTTGCGGTGTTGAAATTACCGATAGTCCGTACGTGGTCGCCAACATGCGCATGATGACCCGCATGGGCAGTGATGCGCTGGCCCGGATCGAACGCGAAGGCACGTTTGTAAAAGGTCTGCATTCGATTGGTGAACTGAACCCGGACCGCCGCTTCATCATGCACTTTCCGGAAGATTTGATGATCCAGAGTTTTGGCTCCGGCTATGGCGGCAACGCCTTGCTGGGCAAGAAGTGCCATGCCTTGAGAATCGCCAGTTACCAGGCCCGCACCGAGGGCTGGCTGGCGGAACACATGCTGATCGTGGGTATCGAAAACCCACAGGGGGAAACCCATTACGTGGCTGCGGCATTCCCGTCGGCCTGCGGCAAGACCAACCTGGCCATGTTGATTCCGCCGGCGCAATACAAGGGCTGGAAGGTCTGGACGATCGGTGACGATATTTGCTGGATGCAACCCGGTGAAGACGGGCGTCTGTGGGCGATCAACCCCGAGGCCGGATTTTTCGGTGTGGCGCCTGGCACCGGCGCAAATACCAACCCGAATGCCCTCGCCATGCTCAACCACAACGCTATTTTTACCAACGTAGGTCTGACGGTTGACAATCAGCCCTGGTGGGAAGGCAAGGACGAAACGCTGCCCGTTACCGACTGGCGGGGTAATCCCTACAACCCGGAAGTCGGGCCGGCGGCGCAACCGAATTCACGCTTTACCGTGCCCATGAAGCAATGCCCGTCCTATTCAGACAAGGCGGAGGCGCCGCGGGGCGTGCCGATTTCAGCCATCATGTTTGGTGGACGCAGGGAACGCCTGGTGCCGTTGGTCATGCAAAGCAAGTCCTGGCAGCACGGTGTTCTGCTTGGCGCCAGCATGGCTTCCGAAACGACCGCGGCGGCGATTGGC
>JBFZEL010000378.1:0-19292 GCA_041306925.1 Lysobacterales bacterium | reverse complement strand
GGATTTTCAATACCTACGGTCCGCGCATGTTGCCTGACGACGGCCGGGTGGTTTCCAACTTCATCATGCAGGCGCTGCAGGGTCACGACATCACGATTTACGGTGATGGCAGCCAGTCCCGTTCATTCTGCTACGTGGACGACCTGGTCGAAGGCCTGATCCGGCTGATGAATTCAAAGCCGGAACTGACCGGTCCGGTCAACCTGGGCAACCCTGGCGAATTCACCATCCGGGAACTCGCGGAAAAGGTCATCAAAATGACCGGATCAAGCTCCGTACTCATCTACAAACCACTGCCCCAGGACGATCCGACGCAAAGACAACCCGACATTACCCAGGCCAGGACGGAGTTGGGGTGGGAACCGGGCTATACGCTGGACGAGGGTCTGAAGCCCACCATTGATTACTTCCGGGCGTTTGTTTCCTGAAACAGGCCAGTCTATAAATAAGGAAGCTCTGATTGATGCCGTCCTGGCATTATCAGAGCGCGGCAGCCGAAAAGTGTGATTTTCGACTGCCTTGCAAATCAACGGCTTGGCGCCGCTGATTTGGCGACACGTATATGTGTCGCGGTAACCTCTGAATTAATCAGAGGTTCCATAAGCCAGTTTGTGAATATGTCTGTCTTGACACAAACCCGGAATTGGGGGCTGACAGACAAAAATTTCCTGTTAACGGAAGAACTTTCGGGATATTTTTTAAAATGAGCATGTATTATTGGCCAACTGCTTCATAGTGAACACCTGTTGCTCGGGGCATGTTGCAGAAAAATTTCATTAAAACAGGCTAAATGGGGAAAATGCCGACACCGTTTCGAGTCCTGATCACGGGAGGGCTCGGCACAGCGACATCGCTGGTCGAGGATCAGCTGCGCAAGCGCTGGCCTGCGCTGGTCTTGCAGCGCGCGGAGAGCGGGGACAAAACGCGGACCGCGCTGGCCGGAAATGCCTGGGATTGCGTTCTGTGTGACCTGCCTGCCGCCGGTTTCGACGCGCTGGAGACATTGGGCTTATTAAAGGTGACGGCCCCCGGCGCGCCGTTTCTGATCATTTCCGAACTCAAGAATTTTGAAAATGTGATCGGTCTGCTGAAGAACGGGGCCGATGATTTTATCCCCAGGAACAAGCTCAACCGCCTGGCCCCGGTCATTGAGAAAACCCTGGATGATATCAGGCAGCGTGGCAGGGACGCGGGTGGGCACCGGCCCAGCGGCGCGGGGCCCGGCCAGACCCAGTGGCGGGAATTGATCGATGAATTGCCCGACCTGGTCTGGTTAAAGGATTTGCGGGGCACCTACCTCGCCTGTAACAAGCGTTTTCAACAGTATCTTGGCCTGCGGGAAGATGAAATTATCGGCAAGACCAATTATGACCTGATGGATAAACGGTTGGCGGATTTCTACCGCGATCAGGACCAGGCGGTCATCACAACCGGTAAACGTAACGTCAGCGAGGAACTGGTCCGGTTTGCCGACGATCGACACGAAGAGAGAATTGAAGCCATCAAGATAGCGGTATACCGGTCCGATGGTAAGCCAGCGGGCCTTTTGGGGGTTGGCCGTGATATCACCCAGCGCACGCTGAACGACGGACTCATGCTGCTCCAGACCCGCCGCGCTGAAGCCATCCAGAAACTGTCGCTGATCGCCGAGAAAAACGATGTCATCGCCTTCATCAAGGCGGGGCTGGACGTTTTGGAGGACCTCACCTACAGCTGTATCTCCTTCTTGCATTTCTACGTCAGCGACGAGATGAAAGACGAAATGACGGTCTGGTCCAGGCGCACGCTCGAGGATCATTTTGAAACGGGTGATGAAACGCGTTTTTCGATCGACGAAACCGGCATCTGTGCAGATACCCGGCGCCGGCTCGAACCGGTCATGTTCAACGATTACGCCGACTACCAGCACCAGCACGGATTACCGGAAGGAAATACCGGGCTGAAACGCATGATCTGCGTGCCGGTTATAGATGATGGTCACGTCATATTGGTGGTGGGTATCGGCAACCGCGACAGCGAATACACGGTACTCGAGAAGGAAACGGTACAACTGATCGCCAACGAAATGTGGCGGATTATCCAGCGTCGCCGACTCGAAAGCAGATCGGCGCGCTTCAGCCGGATTCTTGAAAACAGTCTCAACGAGATCCTGATTTTCGATGCGCAATCATTGCGGTTCATTGACGTGAACAAGATGGCCAAATTCAACCTGGGCTACTCGATAGAAGAATTGCGGGCCATGACACCGCTGGATATCCAGCCGCAATTTTCGACCGTGTTTTTTACCGAGGCCCTAGAACCGCTGCGCACCGGCGCACAGCCCGAGATGATTTTTACGACCGTGCATCGCCGCAAGGACCAAACCATGTACCCGGTTGAGATTTACCTCCAGTACATGGATGAGAACCCGCCGGTCTTCGTGGCGTTTGCACGGGACATCGATGACCGTTTACGCATGGAGAGCGAATTGCGCAAACTGGCCCAGGCGGTGGAGCAGAGCCCGGGTAGTATCGTCATCACCAATCTCAAGGCCGAGATCGAATATGTAAACGAGGCGTTTCTGGAGGCAACCGGTTACAGCCGGCAGGAAATCATCGGCCAGAACCCCAGCATTCTGCACTCCGGCAACACCCCGCCCGAAACCTTCAAGGCCATGTGGGGCGCGCTGACCAGGGGCCAGGCCTGGCAGGGTGAATTTTTCAACAGGGACAAGAACGGCAAGGAATATATCGAACACGCAATTGTCGCCCCGATCCGTAGTCCGAACGGTGCGATAACCCATTACGTCGCGGTCAAGGACGACATCACAGAGAAAAAGCAGCTGACCCGGGAGCTTGACACGCACCGTCATCACCTCGAGGACTTGGTGGCAGAGCGCACCACGCAATTGGCCGAGGCGCGGGAGAGAGCCGAGTCATCAAACCGGGCTAAAAGTGTCTTTCTAGCCAATATGAGTCATGAGATCCGTACGCCGATGAACGCCATCGTCGGCCTCGCGCACCTGTTGCAACGTGATAATCCCAGGGAGGACCAGGCCGTCCGTCTGAGCAAGATCGAATCCTCGGCCGGACACCTGCTGTCGATCATCAACGATATCCTCGACCTGTCGAAGATTGAAGCCGGTAAGCTGACCCTGGAGATTGCGAATTTTAATCTCCAGGAGATCTTTGCACATATCGAGTCACTGTTCCGCGATGAGATCATTGCCAAGGGCCTGGCATTCCACGTCGACATGAGCGATGCGCCGACCTGGCTCAGTGGTGATGCAACCCGTCTGCGCCAGGCATTGTTCAATTATGTGGGCAACGCCATCAAGTTCACCGAGCAGGGCACACTCAGTCTGCACGCCAGGACGCTGGAGGCGACCGATCACGGCGTACTGGTGCGTTTCGAAGTACGTGACACCGGTATAGGCGTTACCCCTGAAATGCTGCCATCCCTGTTCGATGCGTTTGAGCAGGGTGACGCCTCCGCCACGCGCGTCCACGGTGGCGCCGGGCTGGGTCTGGCCGTCACCCGCCGCCTGGTGCTCATGATGGGGGGCGAGGTGGGAGCGGACAGCAAACTGGGCAGTGGCAGTACCTTCTGGTTTACTGCCAGGTTTGGTCGTGGCCATGATCGAATATTGCACAAAACATCCGTCGTTGCGAAAGCCATCGAGCAGCAATTACGTGAACGCCATGCAGGCTCGCGGATATTGCTGGCTGAGGACAATGCCATCAACAGGGAAGTTGCGGTTGCCCTGTTGTGCAGCGTGGGCCTGGTCGTGGATACGGCGGAAAATGGCCGGGTGGCAGTAGCCATGGCGCGCGCGAACGATTACGACCTGATCCTGATGGATATACAGATGCCCGAGGTGGACGGTGTGGAGGCGACACGCCTGATCCGTTCCACGGTCGGCCCCAGGGACGGCAAAGCAAGAACGCCGATCCTGGCGCTAACGGCCAATGTTTTCAAAGAGGACCGCCTGGCGTGTGAAAATGCAGGTATCGAAGATTTCATCGCCAAGCCGGTCGAGCCGGGTGATTTATTTTCAACTATCCTCAAATGGTTGCCGGGTCCATCGGCGGCGCTGCACACGCCAGCGCCGCACACGCCAGCGCTTAGGGAACCGCCGGTCATGGGCGGGTCTGACGCACCGGTGGGTACCATGCCCCACGTGCACGGTATGCATTCAGGGCTGGTCGTGGATCCGCGCGCCTTAAGCCTGATCTTTGCCGATGACCTCGGGGCACAACAGGAGTTGTGGCAAAAATTCGTCACCCAGATGGATGAAGAGCTCGCTGAAATTGAGACCGCGTGCAGACAACGGGATATTGACCAGGTCAGATTTCACAGCCACAAACTCAGGTCATCAGCGTGCATGGTGGGGGCGAACCTGCTCGCCGACCTGTGTTTCTCAATGGAAACGGCTGCACACGACAGCAATTGGGCCGGGGTCGATGACGTGGCGGGAGACATCAGACCTGCCGCCAATTACGTCAGGGAATACGTAAAAGGGATACCGGGAACCTCTGATTAATTCCGAGGTTGCCGCGACGCATGCCCGCGATATGCGCGTGTGTCCTGCTAATGCCAGGCTGGCATTGATCAGAGCTTCCCTGGATATTGTGTATTGACCCTGACCGGCAGCGTGTCAGGGGACGTGAAACTCATGCCTTCGCGATCCGCAATCCCAACTTTCTGAGTTCCTCCAGCACCAGTACGGAACTGGCGACCAGCGTGGCCAGCAACCAGTCGCCGGGCGTGAGGCTTTCGACATTGAATATGACTTGCGCCGGTGTCCATTGCATGGCCAGTACCTGCAGCAACACCACACCTGCGAGGGCCAGCCAGAGCATGCGGTTACGGAAGAAATTTGCGTTGAAGGTGCTTCTTCTGGCCACCCGCGCATTAAAGGCATTGAAAACCTGGAACATAACAAAAGTGGTGAAAGCCAGGCCCTGCGCGTGCTGATCAGCGTAACCGCTGACCTGAGCCCACTTGAATACGCCGAGGGTGCCTACCGCCATGGTCAATCCAAAGACAAACAGTTTTCCAAGCAAGCGCGGCTTCAGGATCCTGTCGGTGGCTTTGCGCGGCGGGTGTGACATCATGTCCGGTTGCGCCGGATCCACGCCCAACGCCATCGCGGGCGGCCCGTCCATGATAATGTTCACCCACAACAGCTGGATCGGTGTGAACGGTAACGGCAGCCCCACGAATGGCGCCAGCATGACGGTCAGCATTGCGCCGATATTGGTCGACAACTGGAAGCGCACGAATTTGACCACATTGTCGTAGATCGTACGCCCCTCTTTTACCGCCTTTACGATGGTGGCGAAATTATCATCGGTCAACACCATGGTTGCCGCTTCCCTGGCGACATCGGTGCCGGAAAGCCCCATGGCCACACCAATATCGGCGGTCTTGAGCGCCGGCGCGTCATTCACGCCGTCGCCGGTCATCGCGGTTACGTGTCCGCGTGATTTCAGCGCAAGCACGATACGCACTTTTTGCTCCGGCGTGGCGCGAGTGAAAACACCCAGGCCATCGATCACGGCGTGCAACTGCGCGTCACTCATGGCATCGAGTTCGGCGTTGGTCACGACTGCACCGGTGATACCGAGTTCACGGGCGATGGCGGCAGCCGTGACCTTCTGGTCACCGGTGATCATTTTGATCGAGATGCCCGCGTCGTGACACAGGGCGATGGCGTCGCGGACTTCAGGTCTGGGCGGATCCATCAGGCCGACCAGGCCGGTGAACAGGAGGTCCTTGACATGGCTGAACAGGTCAGCGTTCGGTTCAAACTCACTCGATGGCAATTCCTTCCAGGCCACTGCCAGCACCCGCAGACCGGTATTGGCCATTTGTTCGTTGGCTTTTTCAATGTGCTCACGCTGTGACGCGTCCAGCACCTGCTCGGCATTTTCACCCTTTACCCTGTTGCAGAGATTCAACACGACATCCGGGGCGCCCTTGACCATGATCCGCACACGCTCGTCTACGGAGTGAAAGGTGGCCTGGAACTTATGGCCTGAGTCAAAGGGTATCTCGGCAATGCGCGGGTATTGCCGGCGCAGTTCATCCAGGTCAATTCCACCCTTCAACGCTACCGTCAGCAAGGCGCCTTCCATCGGGTCACCAACCACCTTGCCGGCGCGCAATTCGGTGTCATTGCACAGGCTGATCGGCACCAGCAGGGATTCCAGGTCGGGAACACTGGCGTTATTGCAGGTGATACTGCCGGAGGCCTGGTAACCCTCACCGCTGACCCGGAGTTGCCGGCCCTGGGTATAAAGCTGTCGAACGGTCATCTGGTTGAGGGTCAAGGTACCGGTTTTATCCGAGCAGATCACCGACGTGCAACCCAGGGTTTCAACCCCGGCCAGGCGCTTGACTATGGCGCGGTTGCGCGCCATGCGCTGCAAGCCGACGGCCAGGGTCACGGTGACCACGGCGGGCAGGCCTTCGGGAATTGCCGCCACCGCCAAGGCGATCGCGGTCATGACCAGTTCGAGCCAGGGATTGCCGCGCAGCAGCCCGACCAATAACATCAACGCAACCACGCTGCCGGCGATCAGCGCCAGCCGCTTGCCGAGGTGATCCAGCTGTACCTGCAGCGGAGTGGGTGATTCATCCGCATTCCCCAACATGCCAGCCAGCAAACCAAGTTGTGTGCGCATGCCGGTGGCGGTCACCACCATTTCAGCGCGGCCACGGGTCACGATGGTATTCATGAAAAACAGGTTGACGCGTTCTGCCAGCGGTACTTCCCGGCCCGCCAGTGACTCGATGTGCTTACGCACGGTCCCGGACTCCCCCGTCAACGCCGACTCATCCACTTCAAAGCTATGCACGGCAATCACGCGTCCGTCGGCCGGCACCCGGTCGCCCGCGCCAAGCAAAACGATATCACCGGGAACGAGGGCCTCGGCCGACAGTGTCTCGATCTTGCCGTCGCGGCGCACGACCGCGGTTGGCGCCAGCATTTTCTTCAGTGCGGCGAGTGATTGCTCGGCCCGGTTCTCCTGGGTATAACCCAGCACTGCGTTGATCAACACCACGGTCAGGATGACCACCGCGTCGGTCAGGTCGCCAATGATGGCGGCGAGCACAGCAGCGCCGATCAATACCAGGATCAGAACACCTTTGAACTGGTCAGCGAACAAAAGCCAGCGGCTTCTGGGCGGGGTTTCTTCCAGGCGATTGGGACCATAATGCAAGGCCCGCGAAGCGACCTCTGCGGAACTGAGCCCGGTGACCGGATCAACCTCAAGCAACTGCGTCGCCTCGTTGGCGCTAACCTGGTGCCAGTCGGCGGTGTTGGCTTTTCTTTCTGTTATCACAGCGGTTTGCAGGTCATCAAAAGGTATTCGGGCGTTCGCAAAAATTAGACATTCGGGATGGTCTGCTATTTGGGAAAAAGTGGACTATGATAAAAAATCCGAGATTCAATAACAAGGAGCCAATCATGTCATATCGTAAACCGGAATTTAAATCACAATACGAAAATTTCATTGGCGGCGCTTGGGTGGCTCCCGTTGATGGTGAATACTTTGATGATACCTCGCCTGTTGATGGCAGCCATGTAACGCGAATACCCAAATCCAATGGCAAAGACATCGACCTGGCCGTGAAAGCTGCCGGCAAGGCAGCCGAAGCCTGGGGTAAAACCGCGGTAACCGTACGCAGCAATATCATGTTCAGGATTGCAGAGCGTATCGAAAATAACCTTGAGCGCCTGGCCCTGGTGGAAAGCTGGGATAACGGCAAGGCTATCCGCGAGACCATGGCGGCGGATATCCCGCTGGCCGTCGATCACTTTCGCTATTTCGGCAGTGTTATTCGCGCGGAAGCCGGCCAGGTGGCAGATCTCGACGCATCTACCGTAACCATGGAGGTGCATGAACCCCTCGGTGTCGTCGGTCAGATCATCCCTTGGAATTTCCCCATACTGATGGCAGCCTGGAAGCTGGCCCCGGCACTTGCCGCCGGCAATTGCGTCGTGCTGAAACCCGCGGAGCAGACACCGGTTTCGATTCTGATCCTCATCGAATTGATTGCCGACCTGCTGCCGCCGGGCGTTCTGAATGTCGTCAACGGCTTTGGACCGGAAGCAGGTAAGCCGCTGGCGACCCACCCCGGCATCAAGAAGGTCGCATTCACCGGCGAGACCACCACCGGCCGCCTGATCATGCAATACGCTTCAGAAAACATCATACCCGTGACGCTGGAGTTGGGCGGCAAGTCACCGAACATCTTTTTCGAAAGCGTCATGGCCGAGGACGACAACTTCCTGGACAAGGCCATCGAGGGCCTGGTGCTGTTCGCCTTTAACCAGGGTGAGGTCTGTACCTGTCCATCGCGCGCACTTATCCAGGAAAACATTTATGACGAGTTCATGGCGCGCTGCCTGAAGCGCATTGCCGCCATCAAGATGGGCGATACGCTGGATATGAGCGTGCAGATGGGTGCACAGGCATCCAATGACCAGTATGAAAAAATCCTCAATTACATCGATGTCGGCAGGCAGGAGGGGGCGGAAGTCCTGATCGTCGGCGCGGCTTATAAGAACGCGGTGTACCCAAATGGTTTTTACATCCAGCCGACCGTGTTCAAGGGCCATAACAGGATGCGGATTTTCCAGGAGGAGATATTCGGCCCGGTGCTGTGCGTGACCACGTTCAAAGACGAGGCCGAAGCGATGGCAATTGCCAATGACACGCTGTACGGACTTGGCGCCGGTGTCTGGACCCGCGATGTTCACCAGATGCAAACCTTCGCCCGCGGTATCCAGGCGGGCCGTATCTGGTGCAATTGCTATCATGCCTACCCGGCGGGGGCGTCATTTGGCGGTTACAAGAAGTCCGGTATCGGCCGTGAAAACCACAAGATGATGCTGAACCACTACCGTCACACCAAGAACGTGCTGATGTCCTATGATAAAAACCCGCTGGGTTTTTTCTAGGCGGCAGGTTAATCCGTGTCTGTAGAAAGGGTCTCCGCGACCGACAAGGCCAGGGCGGTCATCGCACGGTTGCGGCAAACACATGGTGAGCTGATGTTTCACCAGAGCGGGGGCTGTTGCGATGGCTCGGCCCCCATGTGTTTTGCCAGGGGTGATTTCCTGGTTGGCTCACGGGACGTATGCCTGGGGGAGGTTGAAGGCTGCAGGTTTTACATGGCAGCGGACCAGTTTGAGTACTTCAGGAACTCGCACATCGTGATCGACGTGACGCCGGGCCGGGGCTCAAGTTTCTCGCTGGAAATCCCGCTCGGCGTGAGATTCATGGCGGTATCCAGGATTCTGACCGATGCTGAGCTGGCCAACATCCGGCCAGTGGAGGCTTAGTCAGGCCGTGTCAGCCGCCCCGGCCGGGCGCCAGGCTCCAGGAACCGAATTCCGCTCAAGGCGCAAATCCCAATGGCTATCCAATACCCTGAAATCAGATAAACTAACCGCTGTTCAAATTACCCATCTTGCATCGATTGTCTTTGAAGAAAAGAGCATGTTGAAAATCGCAACTTTTCCTGACCGCTACTCCCGGCATGCCGGGCTTGCGGTTTTTATCACGCTCTTGCTGCTCCTGGTGACGCCTGCGTCCCTGGCCCAGGAAGCTAAGGACTTCAAAACGTCAACCGACGACGCGGTTCTGGCGTCCGTGGTGGTAGATGGCAAATTGGTATTGAAGGTTCGGGGCGTGTCCTCGTTTCACGCCAGTGAACGCGCCGAAAGTATTCGCAAGCGGATTATCGATATCGCCCGGGATGATGCTTTTTCCGTTGACAGGCTTACGGTGGTGAACGACGACGAAAAGTCGGCC
This sequence comes from Lysobacterales bacterium, assembly GCA_041306925.1. Classification (GTDB taxonomy): domain Bacteria; phylum Pseudomonadota; class Gammaproteobacteria; order Xanthomonadales; family SZUA-36; genus SZUA-36. The sequence goes on along the minus strand of JBFZEL010000378.1, from coordinate 9,483 downwards.
ATTCTTGCCGGTGAGATATCCCTGATAACCATATTTGATATAGACGCCGAGGTCGAGGGCGTGAAGCGCCATCTGCTGGCGCAAGCGGTCAAGGGCAAAATCGCAAGCGTCATTACCAGCTTCCGCGCGGATCGCAGTCCGCAGGTGCTGATGCAGCATGCAGCCTATGCGCTTGGCCTGACCGCGGTCTTCGCCCTGCTTTTCTGGGGGTGGTTGCATCTGTTCCGCAGGCTGAATGCCTGGGCTGTCCGGCATGTCCACAAGAGTGTGCAGGACCTTGCGAGCAAGGCGCATCAGTTAATCCATGCTGAACAAATCTGGACCCTGATTGCGGGTTTGCTGCACATCCTGCGGGTGCTCACTCTGCTGTTGCTGGTTTATTCCTGGCTGAATATCGTGCTGGGTCTTTTCCCCTGGACCCGCGCCATCGCACGCATCCTTTTCGACCTGGTCATTAACCCGATCAAAAGCCTGTGGGTGGGCTTTGTCGCGTCACTGCCGGACCTGGTGTTCCTGGTCGTGCTGTACCTGGTAGTGCGCTATATCCTCAAACTGCTGCGCCTGTTCTTTACCCAGGTGTCCCGGGGCAGGATCAAGCTGCAGAATTTCGACCCCGACTGGTCCATGCCCACGCACAAGATTGTAAGGTTCCTGATCATCGCGTTTGCGATCGTCATCGGGTACCCGTACATCCCCGGCTCCGACTCGTTGGCATTCAAGGGTGTCTCCGTGTTTATCGGCATCATATTCTCGCTTGGTTCATCATCCTTTATCGCCCACGTCATGGCCGGTCTGTCAATGACCTATCGTGGCGCATTCAAGGAAGGTGACAGGGTCAGAATCGGTGACGTTTTTGGCAAGGTCGAAGAGGTCAACCTGATGACGACGCGCATCAATACGCTTAAGAACGAAAGCGTCGTGATCCCGAATTCCAACATATTGAATACCAATGTAACCAATTACTCGGTGATGGCGCAAAAACCGGGTGTGTTGCTGTATACGACGGTCGGTATCGGTTACGACACGCCATGGCGTCAGGTCGAGGCCATGCTGATGCTTGCGGCAGAGCGCACCGAAGGTCTGCAAAAAGAGCCGAAACCATTTGTCCTGCAAACCCTGATGGGCGATTTCGCGGTCAATTACGAAATCAACGCTTTCTGCACCGATGTACACCGGATGATTGCCATCAAATCCGAACTGCACCGGAATATCCAGGATGCTTTCAATGAGTTTGGTGTGCAGATCATGTCGCCGGCTTACGAGAGCGACCCGCAAACGCTTAAAGTTGTCCCACCCAAGGATTGGTACGCCGCGCCTGCATCGAAACCGGCGGAAAAATGATCCGCGCAATCACATCGGTCGCCGCGCTGCTGTTTGGCACCGCGATCCTGCTGACCGGCCAGGGTCTGCAGGGCACGCTGATACCGGTGCGCGCGACGCTGGAAGATTTTTCCACCATCTCGATCGGCCTGATGGGTGGCACCTATTTCCTGGGTTTCACCTACGGTTGCTGGAAGGGTTCGGCATTGATACGCGGGGTCGGGCACGCCCGCGTGTTTGCCGCCATGACCGCGATCGCCTCGGCCACGCCCCTGTTGCACGGTTTATGGGTTAACGCCTGGATTTGGAGTTCGCTGCGGTTCGTTTCCGGATTCTGCTTCGCCGTGCTCTATATTGTCATTGAAAGCTGGCTGAATGAGCGCTCCACGAACGAGAATCGCGGCAGTGTTTTTTCCGCCTACATCCTGATCAACATGACGGTGCTGGGGGTCGGCCAGCAGATGTTGCTGTTTTATGACCCATTGCACCTGAACCTGTTCGCGCTGACCTCCGTGCTGGTATCACTGGCGGCGGTTCCGGTCGCGCTGTCGAAATCGGAAAACCCGCCACCGGTACAAGACACCAAGCTGGATTTTCGCTACCTCTACCGGATTTCGACGGTGGGTATGCTGGGCAGCCTGGGATGCGGCCTCGCGAATGGCTCGTTTTGGGCGCTGGCGCCGGTATTTTCTGTCGCTGTGTCCGGTGATATTTCGCTGACAGCCAATTTTATGACGGCAGTGGTTTTTGGCGGCGCAGTCAGCCAGTGGCCATTGGGGTGGTTATCGGACCGGATGGACCGACGGATCGTGGTGGGCGCCATCTCGTTTGTCGGCGTCATCATTGGCGCCACGATGTGGCTGATGGCAACGGAGATTACCCATACCGGTTTGATTATCCTGGCTGCCTTGTGGGGGGCGATGTCCTTCCCGGTTTATTCGGTCGCTGTTGCGCATGCCAATGATCGTGCAGACGCCGGCAGTTTTGTCATGGTTTCTGCCGGTTTGCTGATGATGTATGGTCTCGGCGCGATCATCGGGCCTTTTCTTGCATCGACCATGATGACCTACGGCAGTCCCGCGTACCTTTTCCTGTTCACGGCCGTCATTCATCTGCTGCTGGCGATCTACGTGATCATGCGCCGATTTGTCAGGCCACAACCCGCCAGGTCTGAACATAAACCGTTCAGCGACGCGTTGGTCTCGACTCAAACCAAATCACAGATCTTCGAGGACAAACTGGAGCGAACGGAATGAAGTTGACCTGTCCTGCAAGTGCGCTGGGTACATTGACGATGCTGGTGCTCCTGTTCGTCCCGGTTACGGTGGCGGCACAGCAGGCGGGCGCCACGCACGCCCATGCGGATCTCGTCGCCCTGTTTGAAGACTGGCGTCAATTTGAAAAGCCACCCCTGCTCGAGGGTGCGCCCGACTACACTGCGGCAACAACGGCGCGGCGTCACCGGGAACTGAAAGCCTACCAGGCACGGCTGATGGCCTTCGACGTGGAAAACTGGCCGGTCAACCAGCAGGTCGACTGGCACCTGGTGCGGGCCGAAATTAACGGCATGGATTTTAATATCCGCGTGCTCGAGCCCTGGGTGCGCGACCCGGCATTCTATACCTCGGTCTGGACCGAACAAAGCGATACGCCGGCCCACGAAGGCCCGACCCATCACGCACCGGTGGAATTGTGGACCTATGATTTCCCCCTCGGCCCGCAAGCCGAGACCCGGCTCGGCGCGGAACTGGCAACCATCCCGCCGTTGCTGCAACAGGCCCGGATCAACCTGACCGGTAACGCCCGTGAGCTTTGGATCGCCGGTATCCAAAACCTCCGTGACCAGCAGGCCGCGCTGGTTGAGCTGGCGGCCCGGACCGCAACTGCCGGTGAAGAATTCAAGGCGCAACTGGGGCGCGCCACGGTCGCGACGGGCGAATTCGTCGAATGGCTGGAAGCGCAGTCCACGTCAAAAACCGGACCGTCCGGGATTGGCAAGGAAAATTACACCTGGCAATTACGCAATGTTCACCTGGTGCCACTGACCTGGGAGGAAGAAACCACGCTGCTGCAACGCGAACTGGACCGCGCCGTTGCCATGTTGCTGCTGGAGGAACACAACAACCGCGAGCTGCCACTGCTGGTGGCCATTGCCAGCCCCGAGGAATACCGGCGGCGCGCCGACCAGGCCGTGACCCGGTTTTCGCAATTCCTGCGCAACGAGGACATCCTGCCGGACTACGCTTACATAGAACCGGTGTTACGCGCCCACACTGGCGCGTTTGTCCCGCAGGAATCACGCAATTTCTTTGACATCGTGTCGCATTATGAGCTGCTGGCGCTATGGACCCACTGGTATCACTGGTTCGACCTGGCGTTGATGGAAGCGCAACCGAACCCCAGCCCCATACGCCGGGGTCCCTTGCTCTACAACATTTGGGACAGCCGTTCGGAAGGCATGGCCACCGGTTTCGAGGAAATGATGATGCACGCGGGTCTGTATGCCGATAATCCGCGTGCCCGCGAGCTCGTCTGGATCATGCTGGCGGCACGCGCCGCCCGCGGCCTGGGTTCCCTGTATGCACAAGCCAACCTGTTCACGTTGCAGGAAGCCCGGGATTTTCACGTTGCCAACACCCCGCGCGGCTGGATGCGCGAAGACCTTGATCTGCTGGGGTTTGAGCAACTGCTCTACCTGCGCCAACCCGGTTACGGCAGCAGTTATGTCACGGGTAAATACCTGATCGAACGCTTGCTGGGTGAAATGGGCCGCCAGTCCGGGGGAAAAATCAGCCTGTCTGACTTTTTTGGACAGCTTGACCAACAGGGCCTGATCCCGGTGTCATTGATCCACTGGCAACTCACCGGTGATGGCGGGCAGGTCCGGTCGATGATGGACTGAGCTGAACCTTTGGTTTTGCCGGTTCAGAACGGTGGCTCGGGAATTGCGAACTGCGCTTTTGCGGTTCGTTCCAGTTGCCCGGCCTTTTTTTCCTTCAGGTAGATCGCCTGTTTCAGTCCGCGGTCGAGAACGGCGTGGCAGGCGACGTTAGCCGGTGTGCCCCGGTAAATGCGTTTGCCGAAGCGGCGTATGACATTCCAGTCAATTTCCACACCCAATCCCGGCTTGTCGGGTATCTGTATGCGTCCGGCGTCGTCCCTGGTAAACCCACCCCTGATAAAACGCGCCCAGTATTCCGGCTTCCAGTGACCTTCAAGCGGGTATTCCAACAGGCTGCGTTCTTCGGGCGGCAGCACGCCCACGAGTTGCAGTGCCAGCGCAAAGCCGAGGCCGGTTGTCCAGGTATGCGGACAGTATTTCAGCTTCCGGGCGCCTTCCGGACGTTCACGGTTACGTTTTTGAATCTCCCGGATCAACCAGTACGCAACGGAAACCCCGCCGGCGTAGGTGCCGCCGGCCATCACCGCATCCGGTTGGTAGATATCCAGGCTGCCCTTGTCGAGCATGCTCTTGAAATCACACCAGCTGGAGTTGAGTTCGCCGCCGGCAATGGGGGTTTGCGTTTTTTCGCGGAGCATGGCCAGACCCTCGAAATCACCCCGGTTCAGGGGTTCCTCCAGCCATTTGACATCGAAGGGTTCAAGACTCCGCGCAAACTGCAGCGCAAACTCGCGATTCCATTTTGGCGTTTCATCGAGAAGATCGACCGGCCAGCCCTGGTTGGCGTCGACCATCAGGTGCATGTCCTTGCCAACCGCGTCACGGGCGGCCCCGACGAAACTGGTCATCTGTGCGAGATTGTCACTCTTGACGCGTACTTTGATCCCCCTGTAGCCGGCCTCGAGCACCTGCCTGCCGATCACCGCTATCCTTGCCGGGTCATGGTCATGCGTTGAACCGGTTGACAGGTAAGGATAAACGCAGCCGCCGCTGCCGCCGAGAATCTTCCATAAGGGCTCACCCCTGGCCTTGCCGATGATGTCCCAGAAAGCGGCGTCGATCCAGCCGTTGCGCATGCCGATATAGGAAAACTCCTGGATGCGCTGGTTGACCAGGCGGATGTCCAGCGGGTTGATACCCATCAGGTAGTTGCCGAGGATCGAGCCCAGGCCTTTGCGTTCGAGCCCCATGGCGGTCATGGCGGCGCAACCCTCGTAGCCTGCGTCTGTTCCCAGTTTCAGCAGGTAAAAACGCATTTCGGACTGTCTGAAGCCCGGGATCCAGCTGGGTGAAAAATAGTTGGGCTGACTGAAAAACCCCGGTTTCCTGTCTTGCAGCGGGATTTTGACGTAATACAACTCTATGCGATCAATCTTCATGGTGCCTCCCTCGACTCTTTGCGCCAATCAGGGTGAGGTAATACCGGAGCGCCGTTCAACTACCCGTTATATTAACAATAACGGCTGCTACCGCTAACGCAAACTTCATATTTTCTACAAATTACATCCTCTTCAGCAGACCTGGATGGCAACTGCCGGAAATCCCGGCCAAAGCGCTATACTGGATTCCCGCCAGCCAACGGAGTGCTTCGATGGATATTCAAACGCTCACGTCGTTCTTCATGTGGTGCACCGTCATCAACACCGGCATGTTGCTTTTCCTGGCCCTGATTTTCATGTTGGCCCCGGACCTCGCCTACCGTCTGCAGAGCAGGTTCATGCCCATTTCACGGGAAACCTTCAACCTGGTCTTTTATGCCTTTATCGGCTTTTTCAAGGCCATCGTCCTGGTGTTCAATGTGGTTCCGTGGATAGCGCTGCTTATCATCGGGTAAGGAAGCATATGTATCGACAAGTGATAAAGTTCTGGTTTGAAGAGATCGAACCGGCAATGTGGTGGAAAAAGGACGATGGCTTCGATGCACTGCTGCACCAGCTATTTTCAGACACACACGCCAGCGCCTGCCGTTGCGAGTTGTACGAATGGCGCCGGCACCCCGAGGGCAGGCTGGCTGAAATCATCGTGCTGGACCAGTTTTCGCGCAACCTGTGCAGGGATTCGGCCCTGGCTTTTGCCAACGACGCCCTGGCCCTGGCGCTGTCACAGGAAGCCATTGCCTGCGGCGCAGACCAGGACCTGACACCGGTGCAGAGAAGTTTTCTGTATATGCCGTATATGCACAGCGAATCGCTGAAAATACACGAAATCGCGGTGGTGTTGTATCGCAACAACGGTATTCAGAACAACCTGGATTTCGAACTCCGTCACAAGGCGATTATCGAAAGATTCGGCCGCTATCCGCACCGCAACGGGGTGCTGGGAAGACCATCGACCCCTGCAGAAATCGAGTTTCTCGGCAGCCCCGGCTCAAGTTTTTAAGTCGTATAATCACTGCGCCAAGACGATCGGAACAATCCCGCATGGAAATGCTTTCTGCCCTTGATGCTAGCTTCATTTACCTCGAAGCTGAACACAGCCCGATGGCCATCGGCGGTATATACGTTATCGATGCAAGCGACGCGCCCGCTGATTTCTGTTACGAGGCCTGGTGCAGCCTGGTAAAAAGCCGTCTGCACCTCTCCGGGGTATTTCGGCGACGCCTGGTCGAGGTGCCTCTCGATTTGTCTTTTCCATACTGGATAAACGACCCCGGGTTCAAGCTTGACGAACATCTGCCGAGGATCAATCTGCCCGAACCGGGCCGGATGGCGGAGCTGATGCAGACGGCTGCGTCGATCTGGGGCAGGGTGCTCGAACGTGACCGGCCACTGTGGGACATCACTTTTGTAAGTGGCATCGATGGCATATCCGGGATAGCAAAAGGTTCATACGCACTGATCACCCGTGTCCATCACGCCGCGGTGGATGGCAAGGCTGGCACAGAGATGATGACCGCGCTCTTCGACCTGACGCCGGTGGTGCGGACAATCGAGGCTGAAGATACCTGGGAGCCTGAGGATTTGCCCTCGACACTGGCAGTGATCAAACAATCCTGGTCCCGCGCCGGGCACAAAGCCGTCGAACTGGCGGAGTTTGTCGGCAAGGTCGCCCTCGGCAGCGGGCAACTCAAGAGCGAGCTGTGGCTGAAAAGACTCGAACCACCACCAAGGTTGTTGAGCGCTCCGCCGACCATATTCAACCAGGCAGTCAGCCCGGCGAGGACCTTCTGCGGCAGGAATTTCGATTTCGAGCGCATCAGGGCGATCAGGAGAGCAGTGCCCGGGGTCACGATCAACGACGTGGTGCTCACAATATGCGCCGGCGGATTGCGCCGTTACCTGTCCGGCAGGGGTGAGCTGCCGGCCAAACCACTGGTGGCGATGGCGCCGATATCGGTGCGTGGCCCGGAGGAAGGCCTGGGCAACCAGGTGTCGGCGATGCTGGTCGGTCTGGCCACCGACGTCGATAACGAACTCGACCGGCTGATTAGTATCCGCGCCAGTACGCAAAGCTCAAAAATTCACGCCAGCGCCTTGCCGGCGAACAGGATCACCGAATTTCTGCCATCTGAAACCCTGGCGGCGGCAACACGGGTGTACACGAGAACCCGGCTTGGAGTCCACCACCGGCCATTCTTCAATGTGACCATCACCAATGTTCCCGGCACGCCGGTGCCACTATTTGTCGCCGGCGCGCGGATCTGCAGCGCTTTTGGCATGGCGCCCATACTCGACGGGCTGGGGCTGAGCCTGGTGGTGCTCAGCTACAATGGCAGCATATCGATCGGCATCAATTCCTGCGAACAAATAGTGCCGGACCCCGACACTATGGCAGAATGTATCGACCGTGCCTTCAATGAACTGGAAATCGCGGTTAAACGAGCGGGGCCAAACCTGCGATCCATCGAACTGCCGGTGCATCAGGAAAAGCCGTCTAAACGCGCCGACGCCAGGCAAGCGTTTCACGATGCCAGCCAGGCACTGGATAAGGCCATCGAATCACTTGGGGACAACATGAGTGGTGAAAAAAACTAGAACAAAGGACCTGATCGATCATTCACACCGGCCTTCCAAACTGTTGTTGATGGCAGAAGGCAGGGCCGTTTACGACGCGATTGGCATGCTCCCGGTGCTGGCCTTGAAGAAATACTTACCGCAGGGAGACAACCACCCGGTACTGGTCTTCCCCGGCTTTCTTGCCAGTTCACGTTCAACCCGGCCATTGCGCCAGTTCCTCGCCGATATAGGTTACCGTTCACACCGCTGGAAACTCGGCTACAACATGGGCTACAGCTTTAAGTTGCACTATGGCATGCGTGACCGCGTGACCGAACTGGCTGAACGTTACGGTGAGAAAATCAGCCTGGTGGGTTGGAGCCTCGGTGGGGTTTATGCACGTGAACTGGCGCGGGAGATGCCAGACATCGTGCGCCAGGTCGTTACCATGGGCAGCCCGTTCCGAGGGCACCCGAGTTCGAGTAACGTCCACAGGATATTCAACATGTTCAGCGAAGTTCCTTACGACAAAATCCCAAAGTCATTTCTGCAGCACATGGCGCACCCGCCACCGGTACCGACGACCGCGCTTTACACCCGTGGGGATGGCGTGGTTGCCTGGCAGTCCACGGTTGAAATATCCGATCGGCATGACGTGGAGAACATCCATGTCGGTGGCGCGCACATGGGACTCGGTTTCAATCCGCGGGTGCTGTTTGTGCTGGCTGACCGGTTGGCCCTGCCGGAGGGGCAATGGCGGCCTTTCAAACCACCCTTCTACATGAGGCCCTTGTTTCATAACTGGTACCCGGACTGGCTGGTACACGGTTCTGAAAACCCATTGGAAGTAACCAGGTAAACTGCCAGGTGTCCGGTAATCACAGCCTGTTACGGCCTGGCCCTAAAGGTAAAAACACTCAGAACAAGTGAAAGCTGAGAAGAAACCCCTCGATCGTGCAGGCTTGCTGAAACTGGCCAGTGTTGCTTCCGTTGTGATTGCGGGAATCCTGATCGTTGCCAAGCTGGCCGCCTATGCCGTGACCGGATCGGTCAGTATGCTCGCGTCGCTGGTCGATTCCGTGATGGATAGCTTCGCGTCGCTGATCAACTTGTTCGCGATCCGTTATGCGCTGCAACCACCCGACGAGCAGCACCGGTTCGGCCATGGCAAGGCCGAACCACTGGCTGGTCTTGCCCAGGCGGCCTTCATCGCCGGTTCGGCCATTTTCCTGGTGTTCCATGCCATGGCCGAACCGGTGCTGCTCGTGGGGTGGTTGCAGCGCATAACGGATCGCGAACAAGTTGATCAGCGACGCGAAGCTATAG
>JBFZEL010000377.1:0-3984 GCA_041306925.1 Lysobacterales bacterium | reverse complement strand
TGGTTCCGGAACGTTAGTGCCTGGCGGTGTGCGCTACCGTGAAGCGCACCTGCTATTGGAATATTGCGCCGACAGCCGCAGGTTGACATCGATGGAAGTGGTTGAACTTAACCCGTTTATTGACCATGGAAATATCAGCGCTGAACGCGCATTGCGCCTGATCACCAGCGCCTTGGGCAAAAGCATTCTCTAGCGATGGCAATACGGGTACAATGCGCACTGCACCGCGCCCGGGTGGCGAAATTGGTAGACGCAAGGGACTTAAAATCCCTCGGTAGAAATACTGTACCGGTTCGATTCCGGTCCCGGGCACCATGGTTTTCTCAGCAGTTTCGATCCCAATCCTTAAACAACCGAAAATAATTAACTGGTGCTTCGCCATTCTTGATCGTACCCCGCAAATGCGGTTGATCTTCCTGCATGATCAAAACAATGTGGTACCTGGCAACTTTCCTGGCCGCGCTGTCTTCAGACCCGGTTTTCGCACCATTGCGTCTTTCTCCAGAAGAGACTGAAGTGAACGAAGACCTGTCAGCGAAAAAACCCGCATCACTTTTGCTGGCAAACCTGTTTTGGCGAGTGAGATCACGAAAATAGTAAGCGGTGTGACCAAAACCGGCAATGCCGTTCCGCAGGGCAACGCAGGTCGCACACGCTTTAGCGATTGCAGCCATATGTTTGATTTTGAAATCTGCGATGATGGTTTTATTGCCATAAAGTCGCGCAAGGGTCTCGTGGAAATGGGAACCTATGACCTTTTTGTCCATACGGTGCGTGGCACAGTCAAGGGTTTGATAAGCGCCAACCTGCGCGATTCAATCCCGCTGGTAACGCGTCAACCGTCCAGCCATCCAGCATTCAGCTACGCCATAGAACTTCCCGATTATGTTTATGGGCAGGCTGTTTCAGTTGAATTGAATCCAGACAGCAAAAATATTTATTCCTAGTACGTGGATGGCGAACTACACTCTTCTGGTTTGGCAGAAACCTCTTTTCGGGCCTGGCCGGAACCAGGTGATCATGAAATTTCATACATTCAGAATCGGGTTATTTTCGCCGAATCACCTGGCTTGTGACAGTCAAATAGCCTGTGTCAAATAACACCCCGAACCTTGAAAGACCAATACACCAGGCCGCCCTACCCTCTATTTCAATAACTTTCGGAGGAACCTTTGCTATCGTCCAAAAGAAAAGCCCCCGGTTTCCCGGGGGCTGTTATCCACGCTTGCCGCTGTTACGGTCTGTTGTCAGGAATCGTTATGCTTCAGATTGCTCTTGATTAACTGGTCCAACGCGGAAAAAGACCCGTAATCGGGGTCGGCCGGTGAGAATTCGCCGTAGGCCACCGATGTTTTGATTGCCGCGTTTGCACTTTCCCAGTTGCCGAGTTGCGAATACGCCAATGCCATTTGATAATACGGCAGGTAATCGACGAACCACATGCCGTACATGCGTTTGCCGCGTCTTGGATCATCAAGCGCTTTGGCACCCATTTCAAAGGCGATGACTGCCATTTTTGCGTCACCTGCTTTCATCAAGTCAACACCGCACTGGTAATAGAAAAACCAGGGCAGCTTGTCGTCGACGCGACTGATGGATGAGGCACAACGTTTGATAGAAGCATCATCACTTGCTACAAGTTCGGTCTTTTCAGGCGTATTGATTGGGACGCTGGCAGCGGACCGGGAATCACTTTTTTCCGCAACGACCGGAGCCTGACTCGCGGTCTTGACAGGCGCTGCGGGTTGCGCGGGTGTCGTCGCCAAAACCAGTTTTGAATCATCCAGAGGGGCGGACATGATTTCGGCGGCATGGCGATCCAGCAATTGCCTGCCGGTATCCGTGTTTGCCGCCACACCGAAAACCTGGCTTTGAATCAGGGCATCCCGGGCAGCCCGGGTCTGTCCCATTTCAAACAGGGCGATCGACAGGTGTACATAGGGGAGATATTCATCCGGCCCAGCTTGCGGGTCCGGCTCAAGAGAAATTGCCTGGTAGAGCGATTCTGCTGCAGCGCGCATCTCGCCCTTTTCGATCTGTTGCAGACCGCTGCGGTAGGCCGCTTGATATGATGTAAAAATTTCGGCCTGTGTTGTATCCGCTAAAACCGATATCAATACCCCAAAAATGACCATGTATGTCTTCATCTTTCTAATCCTTTAGATTGATATGTGAAGGATAATAGCATAATTAATTATCAGTTCCTTAAACTCCAGCACAGGCCGAAACAGATAGCGCTCATTGCAATTGCATATTCGGCTTTTTGCCATGGCCGTGCTGTGAGCCAAGTCACACACTCAAAAAAACGGCGGTCATGCGACCGCCGTTTTCATACACGCTCAAGAGTAGGACTAGTTACGCGTTCCGGTTACCCTTCTGCGCAGTGGCATTGAATAGGCACCAATACCCAGAAGCAGCAGCACCATCAATCCCATCGCCCACTGGCTCAATGTCGGGATCGGGACCGGGTCCTTGATCGTGACGACGCCATTTGGTTTGCTGATGACCGCATCGTCGCCCTGCACGCTGACAAGCGTAACTGTAAAGTATTCGTCACCTTCCTCTTTGGCGTCCGGGACGATATCGATCGTGATGGTGCGGGTGCTGGAGGTATCACCATCCAGCCAGACCAGTTCACCACTCCTGTTGGAGTCGTCAGATTTATAGTCGTTGTCGCCGTTTTCATCCTCGGCCGGTCCGTCTTGTGTTTCCCACTGTACAAACGCCGCTTTGTTGCTGTCGTTTGCACGTGTGACGGTGAGCGTCGCCTTCTGATCGATTTCATTGACTGTGACGTCGTCGATGCTGAAAGTGCCACCGCCATCGTCGTCAAAAATCTGAACAGTGGCAGAACCATCCGCAATGGTGGCGCCGCCGGTCGCGGTGTTCAGCGTAACCGTGAAAGCTTCCGCTGGTTCAACCACAAGGTCGTCCAGTATCTGGATCGGAATGGTCTTCGCCGTTGCATCCAGATTGGCCCAGTTAAGCGTACCGTTGGTGGCAGTGTAGTCGGATCCTGCCAGTGCGGTACCATCTGCCGTTGCGAAGTTGACCGAAACGGCGCCGGCACTGCCCCCGGTGCGAGTTACAGTGACGTTGATAATGCCAGCGCCTTCGCCCACGTTGGTATCAAGGACGCTGAATGCACCAGCAGTCGGCGGCGAATCATTGTCCTGAATGGACACCGTGGCCGATGAGGCGCCGATAGTGGGTCTGCCCGGGCCCGCGTTTGGCGTTGGCGAAGTCCCATCCAATATGAAACGGACGGTGAAGCTTTCTGTCGATTCAACCTCCAAGTCATTGATGATCGGAACCGAAATCAATTTGTTACCGCCTTGACCATTCAGCCATGTCAACGTCCCCGTAGTGGCGGTAAAGTCTGCCGGTGATGTTGCCGTGCCGGGTGCGGTTTCGTATTTAATGGTGACATCGCCGTCCGTTCCGCCAGTTCTCGTCACAAATACACTGACGGTACCGCTTGATTCAGGGATCAGAAGCGCGGTCGGGCTGAACGCCAGGGTGCCTGGGTTCTCCGGGTTGACCTCACCCTCCAGGATGTTGACCGTCGCCGTACCCTCGCCAGATCTGATCGTGCAGTTCGAGCAGTCGGACAAAACAACGGTGAACGTCTCCGATTCAACTACGTCCGCGTTAGCAGTGATAGCAATATCGAAAGACTGAGATCCAGTTTCAGCTGCACCCCAATTCAAGGTACCGGTCTTCGCAACGAAGTCTTCGCCAGCTATCGCGGTACCATTGACTGTGGTGTAATCCACTGAAACCGGGTCGTCATCCACGTTGGCGCGCGCTACGAATACCGTAATCGAACCACCGTCCTCACTGACGTTGTAAGTAATCGGACTGAAGCCAACGGTCGGGTCGCCGATGATGGTGACGACACCGGAACCAATGCCGATCACCTCACTTTCATTGACTTCTTCAGTTTCTGGGTCATCAGGAGTACCAGCAGTTATCGTAACGTTA
>JBFZEL010000376.1:0-8944 GCA_041306925.1 Lysobacterales bacterium | reverse complement strand
CCGCGCAGCTTGCATGGCTGGCTGTCACTGCCCATGATACCAGACTGTAACGGGCGCACTAGGAAAGGAACAAGGGTTTGGGAAAAAACGAAGCGATCCGGCGACGTGACCTCGCCGTGCTGTGGCATCCCACCACGCAGATGAAAGACCATGAGTGGCTGTCCTTGTTGCCGGTCAGCAGTGGTAAGGGCGTGTGGCTGGAAGACATGGAGGGCAAGCGCTATATCGATGCCATCAGTTCGTGGTGGGTCAACCTGTTTGGCCACACCAATCCGCATATCAGTGCCGCGGTGAGTGAACAGGCCATGCGCCTCCCGCACGTCATCCTGGCGGGCGTTACCCACGAACCGGCCGTGCGCCTGGCGGAAAAACTGGTTGCGATTACCCCCGCCGGGCTGGACAGGGTGTTTTATGCCGATAGCGGCGCTGCCGCGGTCGAGATATCCCTGAAGATGAGTTTTCACTATTGGCGGAATGTCGGTGAAAGCGGCCGCAATCGTTTCGTGACCCTGTCCAACAGTTACCACGGCGATACGCTCGGCGCCCTCGGTGTGGGCGACGCGGGTTTGTTCAAGGCAGCCTATGAACCTTTGTTGATGGAACCACTGGTCGCGCCGAGCCCGGACTGTTTCGCCTTGCCGCGGCAGCAATGGGACGCGCATGCGGCGGGCAAACTGGCTGCCATGCGCGAGCTATTTGCTGGAAACCAGGGCCAGATATCCGCAGTCATCATCGAACCGCTGGTGCAGTGCGCCGGCGGTATGCGTATGTACCCGCCTTCCTACCTGGCCGGGTTGCGCCAACTGTGTGATGAATACCGTATCCATTTGATTGCCGATGAGATCGCCGTGGGCTTTGGCAGGACCGGCAGCATGTTTGCCTGTGAACAGGCCGGTATATCGCCGGATTTCATGTGCATCTCAAAGGGCCTGACGGGCGGTTATCTGCCCATGTCGGCGGTCTTGACCAGCCATGCGGTTTACCAGGCCTTTTATGATGAATACACGACCATGAGAGGTTTTTTGCACTCGCACAGCTACACCGGCAACGCGCTGGCGTGTGCGGCGGCGCTGGCGACGCTGGAGTTGTTCGAGCAGCGTGACGTGCTGGCTGACAATAGACAGCTGGCCGCGCAGATGCTTGACGCGGTCTCGCCACTCAATGATCACGAACACGTCGGCGATATCCGCCAGACGGGTATGATCCTGGCCATGGAGATGGTGGCGCAGCGGGAACCCATGGTGCAGTATGACTGGAAGGAACGTCGCGGCATACGGGTGTACCAGTACGCCATGGCGCAAGGGGTATTGCTCCGCCCGATAGGCAACGTGATCTATTTCATGCCACCGTATGTCATCAACTCCGACGAGATCGGTTTGCTGGCCAGGGTTGCCATGGCGGGTATTGACCTGGCGACCCGGGCGCAGCCCTGAAGCATGCGTCAGTCACGCATTTTTACTGCACAACCACTGCGGACCGGTGACAGTGTCGCGCTGGAAGGCCCCCCCGGCCATTACCTGACGCGTGTTTTGAGGCTGTCAAAGGGTGATGACATCGTCCTGTTCAACGGTGACGGCGCCGACTATGCGGCGGTCATCACCGAAATCCGCTCGCAACGGGTAATTGCCCGGATCAACGGCAGCAGCAACCCCGGCAATGAGTCGCCCTTGAAAATCACCCTGGTCCAGGCCGTTTGCCGCGGTGAGCGGATGGACTACGTCCTGCAGAAGGCGACGGAACTGGGTGTGTTCTGTTTTCAGCCGCTGATAAGTCAACGGGTTGAAGTCCGCCTGGACGCAGCCAGGCAGGAAAAACGCATGCAGCACTGGCAGGCTGTCGTCACTTCGGCCTGTGAACAATGTGGCCGCGCTGTTGTGCCCGGGGTCAAACGCCCGCTTGCATTGGCTGACTGGATTAACGCCGCTGACGGCTCGCTGTCGCTGGTGCTTGACCCGCTCGCGCACAACCGGCTGTCCGGTATAGCCGGGCACGGGGATGCCATCAACGTCATGGTTGGACCCGAGGGTGGCTTTACGGAAGAAGAGTTGAATTACGTTTACGCAAAAGGTGTGCTGGCCGTGTCCCTGGGCCCCAGGGTCTTGCGCAGCGAAACTGCGGGTCCTGCAGCCATTGCGGTGCTGCAGGCAAAAATGGGCGACTTTAAGACTCCTCAGCCCCCGTAGGCAGCAAACTCGACGACACGGGTGAGATCGCCGAGTTCCGGTATCACCGCCTGCAGACCATCGATGCTGACCCTGCTGAAGACCGTTTCCGGCAGGTCTCCGGTCTGGGTTTCCTGCAGGGTGCTTGCGCTGACTTTCTTGAGCCTGGGCAAACCCTGGATCAGCAAGCCGATGTAATTGACCTGGGTTGATTCACCCAGGGTCTTGACGATCAGGATGCGTGATTTCGAGGTGATCGTGGTGATGCCGTTGTCCCTGATCAGGCGTTCGTAATTGATGACCGGCACCTGCCAGCCGTGCCAGGCGATCTCGCCGAGCAACCAGGCCGGCCCCTGTTTGAAAGGCTGCGGCGAACTGAAGTTCAATATCTCCCCGACAGCGCTGTTGGGAAGCATGACGTAGTCGTCGTTCAGTGGTGCCAGGATGGTGCGGAGTTCGGTATCAGTCATGTGATTCCATCTCTTTGCGCAGCAGTTTCTTAACTTCGTCGATCAGTTCGGATTCCTTGTAAGGCTTGGAAAGATAGGCATTGGCGCCGGCCTGCGTGCCGCGGTCCCGGTGCTTCTTGCCCGCTCTCGAAGTGATCATGATGATCGGCACATTGCGCAGCCTGGCATCGGCGCGTACGTATTCGGCCACCTGGTAGCCGTCCATGCGGGGCATCTCGATGTCGAGCAGCAACAGGTCCGGCACACGCTCCTGCATCAGTTCGGTTGCCTCCACACCGTCCCTGGCGGTGATGACTTCAATGTCATAGGCCTCCAGTACGCGGGTGGTCACCTTGCGCATGGTGATGGAATCGTCGGCGACCAGCGCGAGCGTTCTTTGCGGCCGGATGTCGATATTTTCGATCGGCGGCGCGGGGCGCGCACCGGTCAGCACCGCCTGCCTGATCAATGGCCCGGCATCGATGATGATCACCACCTGGCCGTCACCGGTAATGGTGCCGCCGAGGATACCCGGCACACTGTTGATTTGCGGCCCGACCGGTTTGACCACGATCTCCCTGTGTCCGAGCAGCGCCGAAACACGGAAGGCGGCACGCAATTCACCGGACTTGATCATCAGGATTGAAATGGTGTCGTCGCCCAGCGGCGTCGTCGGCTCACCCAGCAGCGGTTCCAGGTCGAGAATTGGGTAGGGCTTGCCGGCAAACTCATAAACGGGCTTGTCATGTTTGAGCAATTCCTGGTAATCGGCGGGTAACATGCGCGCCACGCCGGCGACAGCGGCTACCGGGATCATGTAGGGATGCTCGCCGGCCATCACGCTGATGGCCTGCATGACCGCCAGCGTGAACGGTATGCGGATGGTAAAGCGGCAACCCTTGCCCTCCTCCGACTCGATTTCGATCGAGCCGCCGACCTGCTTGATTTCGTTGTTGACCACGTCCATGCCGACGCCGCGCCCGGCAAGCCCCGTGACGGTCTTGGAAGTGGAAAAACCACTGTGCAGAATGAACTGTTGCAATTGCTGTGGCGACGGTCGGGAGGTCTTTTCCAGCAGGCCCATTTCAATAGCGCGCTTGCGAATGGCCTTGAGATCGATGCCGGCCCCGTCATCTTCAACACGCACGACGAACTCGGTGGCTTCGGCCGCGACCGTGATGGTGAGTTGTCCTTCCTCCGGTTTATTGAGTTTGCGTCTTAAATCCGGTGTCTCGATACCATGTGCAATTGAGTTCCGCAGCAGGTGTTCCAGCGGCGTGGTTATCCTTTCCAGCACATTGCGGTCCAGTTGGTCACCGCCGTCGGTCATGCGCAGTTGCAGCCGCGCCTGCTTGTTGGTTTCAACGGTGGCGGTGCGGATGATCCGGCGCAGACGTGGCGCGATGGTGCCGAAATGCACCATGCGGGTTTGCATCAGGCCTTCCTGCAATTCCTTGCTGACGCGGGATTGCTGCACCAGCAGGGCTTCGGATTTACGTGCCGCGGTGTCCAGCAGTTCCTGCAGGTTCAGCAGGTCGGATACCGACTCCGTCAGGCTGCGGGACAACTGCTGCATGGATGAGAACCGGTCCATTTCAAGTGGATCAAACTCTTCCGAGCCATCCAGCGCGGCCTGCGGATAACGTGAACGAATCTGGGTCTCGGTTTCAATTTCAAGCTTGCGGAACTGTTCCCGCAGACGTGCAACCGTGACATCAAACTCTTTCAGATTGTCGCGTATCTGGCCGACCTGCTGCTCGAGGTGTGAACGGAAAATACTGATCTCACCGGCTGAGTTCACCAGCGAATCGAGCAGTTCAGCATTCACGCGGATATGCTGTGCGCCGGTGGCTTCCTTGCTGGGCTCTTCGCTGACTTCCGGCTCACTGGGCGGCACTACGATATCGGGGATTTCAAGCAGCGTCTCCGGTGCGCTATCAATCTCGGCCGGTTTTTCGGCTTTTTCGGCTGCCCTGGAAGGCAATGTGGTCAGGGCGTCGACTTGCAAATTAAACAGTTTGAGCGCCTGGCCTTCCTGCGGCATGACACCCTGACGCACCTGTTGTGTCCAGCTGTTGAGCTTGTCGCAGCCTTGCTCCAGCATCTCGATCGCAGAGACAGACGGGGCCAGCGACTGCCCGGCAATACGCTCCAGCAATGATTCCATGGCGTGGCTGAGGGTGCCCAGGGCACCGATGCCGGCCATGCGCGCGCCGCCTTTGAACGTATGTATTTCGCGCTGCAGGTTCTGCACGATGGCCAGGTCGGACAGGTCGTCACGCCAGGTGTTGAGCAGCGAATCGCATCGTTCCAGTATGTCCGTGGCCTCTTCGAGGAAGACAACCAATATTTCACTGTCGCCCGGTTCGGCTGCGGCCACCGGGGGTTGTTCTTCTTCCGGCGGCTGCAATTCCCCGGCGACAGCGGCTTGTTCGGGCGGTTGCAGTTCCCCGGCAACGACGCTGCCGGCTGCAGGTTCTGCTTCATCCACTTCAATGCCAAACGCTTCCGGCTCATACACCGGTTGTGGAACTTCGTACTCAAGCCTCAGCGCGGCCAACTGTTCCAACTGGTGTTCCTCGTCACCGGCCAGCACTGCTTCAGGGTCGTTTTCGTGTACCGCAAGACAGGTCTCAAACAGGGCCAGGCAGGTCGCCACCGTCCACATTGCAGCATCGCTGAACGCTTTCCCGCTGCGGCGCTGTACTTCGAGAAACCCCTCCAGCGCCCTGGCGACTTCGGACTCCCTTGCCAATGGAACGAGGGCGGTTGTTCCGGCGATGGTATGAATGGCGCGGATATCATCGTCATCGGCGCTGCTGGCGCGATCCCTCGAGATGCGTTCCATCAGACCCGTCAGGACGGCAAGGTTTGCCGTCAGTTCCTTGCGCACCAGTTCATGCAGTGTAAGCTCAACCGCTTGTTCAGGCAGGCCGGCCGCTTCAGCTTCGGCTCGTGGCAGGCTGCTGGTCACCGCGGACAACAACCCGATCGCTGCAGCCGGCAGGACCTCGTGCAGGCCACTCCAGTCGGCTGTTTCACCCGCTGCCACCCTGTCGGTCTGCCGGCAGAGTGCTGCGATAGCGGCGCCGCTCAATTCCGAGTCCTGTTGCTGCAAACGCTGTTGCATGGCCGGCAACAGGGTTTCGGCCAAACGCACGATAAGCATGACATCGTCGCCGGCTGCGATGCTGCCTTCCAGCATGGCATTGAGCACTGCTTCGATATGCCAGGCAAAGTCACCCACCTCATTGGCACCGACCATGCGTCCGCTGCCTTTGAGCGTGTGGAAACCACGGCGGATTTCGGTGACCAGGGCTTTATCGTCGCGGCGCTTCATCCACGCCGGAATCCGCTCGCGCAACATCGCCGCGACGGACTCGTATTCTTCGAGGAAAACCTCCAGCAGTTCAGGATCGATGGTCGCCGGTAACGCGGCACCGGTGGAATCCAAAACCTGGCTGGTCCTCAACGGTTTCTTCGGCGCCGGTGCCGAAACAATTTTAACCGCTTCCATCTCACCGACCGGCAAGTGACCGAGACGCTCCTTGAGTATGTCAAAAAACCGTCCGCGGTTGCTTTGTTGATCACGACAACCCGCCAGGTAGAGTTCAAAAGCCGCCACGGCATCGGCAAGGCTTTCCAGCTTGCCGGGTTCCACGGCCGCCTCTGACCTGGCATGCCGCAACAGGTTGCTCAATGCGTTGCGCAACTTGAGCGCCAGGCTTGCTGTTTCGGGTTCGCCCAGCAACTCCATGGCGCCGGCAATGTGCTCCATCGGGGTGCTGAAATCTGCTTTCATGTCGCCGTCAAAGTGGCGGCGTACGCCGTCCTGCACCTGGTGCAGGCTGACGACGGTCTCACCCAGCAGGTGGGTCCGGATGCGTCGGAACTCATGACCCGGCAGATCGATAAAACTCGGTTCCTGGTCTTCAAGCAAGGGTTCGCCGAGGGTTGCAATCTGCTCTTCCAGGACGGACTCGACCCGCATCAGTTCGGCGGCCAGGCCCATCAGCAAAGTCTCGCGCGAACGCTGCCCGGGATCTTGTTGCGGGTCTTCGCTGGCAGCGAAAGCCGGCATCAGTTTGTCGATGGATTGAGCGGAATCATTCAGCCCCATCATTTTTAAAGTGTCTTTCAGCCTGAGCAGGGCCTCGTGGCTGTGATGGCGGCTTTCGGTCTTTATTTCGCCGGTGCGTAACTCGAGATCAAGCGCGTCCTTGACCAGCGACAGTTCATCCCGGATCGCCGCGCCGAGCGATGTGTACAACTCGCGATTGCGTCCCGTGACTGCGCCACGAGCCCGGATCAACACGTCCCGGTCGGGCACCAGTTCCTGCAAGTGGTAGCGTTCGCGGAGTTCGTCCACGCCGGCGCTGCCGGGTCTGGCCTGAGCGATATGAAACAGCAAAGCCTGCGCAAGGCCGTTGGCCGATTCAGCTTCGGTGGCTGCTTCGCCACCTTCGGAGAGCGACTTGATGATCAGGTGCAAGCGGGCGAAAAGCCGCCGCAGGTGCATATCATTTTCGGTGACACCATCGAGCAGTCCGCCAATGACCCTGTGCGCTATCCACCAAAGGCGCCGCAGATCGAGTCTTTCCAGGCGGTTGTAGAGCATTTCGCAAACGGCACGCAGCGGTGCCAATAACTCGGTGTCCTGCTGTTGCTGCAACCAGCGGAGCAGGGCGTTTTCCCACTGGCGGCGCATGCGCAGGGAGAATTCCGGGAAGGCTTCGTCGAATGCTGGCCGGTGTTGGTCGGCGGCGGTCTCCAGTTCGGGCAGCGGCACATCCAGGCTGGGTGTGAACAGCGCGGCCTCGGAGACGATGTTGGCGTTGTAAGCCGAACGCAGTTCATTGATCACCGGCAGCAGCAAGATCGGCAGGTCATGGTGACCGGCCTGCAGACGGTCCAGGTAGGAAGGCAACACCACGATGGCATCCATCATCGCACCGTAGGCCTTGCGCCGGTCACGGATGTTGTAGTGCATGAGTTCATCGCAGACCTTGAGCATTTCTTCGGCTACGAGGGTCGCGCCTTTCAGCATCAGCGCCTCGAAGGTGAACTTCAGTTGCAACAGGTGCTTGGCGGTGTTTTCGACGGCATCACCGATATGCGCGGCGCTGGCAATGCTCTCGATCTGGGTGCGTATCTGGTTCAGGTGTTTGTCCAGATCGGGGCGCACCCAGGTTAAAACAGTGCTTACGTTTGAGCCTTCCAGCAACATCAGCGCACCAGGGTTGCGTCTGTGGCGCGGGACGTGACCGGTGTTAACGCGGGCAGTAACATTCAGTTGTCTTCAGGCAACTTGAAGTCGGTAACCGAATCGCTCAGCCGCATGACCAGTTCAGCCAGTTCATCCACCGATTTTGCGGCAAGCACGCTGCCCTCCGATGCCTGGATGGACAGTTCCTGCACACGTTTCATCAACTCGGAGATGTCAGTGGCGTTCGCTGACTGTTTGTGCGCCTCGTCGGCGATGCCGGCGATCAGCCTGGACAGGTCACTGGATACCATTTCGATGTGCTCGAGCGCAGTGCCCGCGTCCTCGGCCAGGCGGGCCCCACTGACAACCTCGGAGATGGTCGATTCCATCGATACGACCGCTTCGAAGGTATCAGCCTGGATGGTCTGCACCAGGGACTCGATCCTGCGCGTGGAGTTGGTGGCGCTTTCCGCCAGTTGCTGGACTTCATCGGCGACCACTGCAAAGCCCCTGCCGGCGCCACCGGCGGATGCCGCTTGTATGGCCGCATTCAACGCAAGTACATTGGTTTGCTCGGCAAAGCCGTTGATCAATTCCACGATGTCGCCAATTTCCTGGGTGGACTCGCCCAGTCGCTTGATACGCTTTGAAGTTCCCTGGATCTGCTCGCGAATGGTATCCATGCCATCGATCGTCATGCGGACCTTTTTACCACCTGTGTGGGCGATATCAACCGATTTGCGCGCCACTTCACTTGATTCGCTGGAGCGCTTGGCCATGTTATCGAAGGACTCCGCCATTTTCTGCACGGTTTTGGCCGCTGCACCGACCTGTTCTGCCTGGGACGCTGCCGACCTGGCCAGTGCGGAGGTCGAGTCGCGTGTCGCCATGGCGGAGCCGGCAACTTCCTGGGCGGTGTATTTGATTCGCAGGACCAGGCCACGCAGTTGCTCGATCGCAAAATTGACCGAGTCGGCGATCGCACCGGTGATGTCCTCGGTGACCGTGGCCTGCACCGTCAGGTCACCATCGGCCAGCGCGCTCATTTCATCCAGCAATTTCAGGATGGCCTCCTGGTTTTTCTTGTTGGTCCTGGCCGCGGTCATGGCCCTCTGACGTTCCGCCGA
>JBFZEL010000375.1:0-5026 GCA_041306925.1 Lysobacterales bacterium | reverse complement strand
AAGTGACTTGTAGTTCCCTATGAAGTTGAAAGTAATAGGTTCCTGTTGCGTTTATCGTCCAGGGATAGTTCTCTATACTTGGCTCGGTCATACCACTGACCTTAGTCCAAGCGCTTGAGCCTACTTTTCTCATTTGAAGAGTTGCGTTGGGATAATCACCATCGGTGAAGAAGTTCAGTGCCAAATCACACTGGCCAGTAGCATTAAGATCAGCAGGACGACACCCACAAAAGCATTGAACACGCTGAACGCGGAATCATCCGCAGCGACCCAGTGGTAGTAGGAGTAACCTTCTGGATTGTAGGTCGCGAAAACAATGATGATCGCGAAGGTGAGGCGTACGAGAAAGCTGTATACGGGCTAAATAAAGGCTTTTTGCGCTGTTGATGCACGCACGCGCCCGCAGGAGATCTTCGTGAAACCGCACCGATAAAGTTTTCTCAACCGCTGTTAAATAACCATGAGTGTTGTCACAATGTCCCTGCGCTTTTACCAGGCGGGTGCGACGCTGTCATGCAGGGTGATTCTGCGGTTTTTCACCTGCCTTGTTACGAGGACAGAAATTGAAAACGATTGTCGTCAATCTAAAAGAACATGAGAAAACCCCGTTCCTGCGCGGAATCCTGACACGCAGCCTGTTGGATGCCGGTCTCGATTTCGATGCGGCATTTGCAATTGCGACAAAAATCCGCAATGAACTCGGCAACACGAAGGAAATAAGCTCGGAAAAATTGCGGGCAAGGGTTTCCGGTCTGTTGAAGGATCGCGGGGAAATCGAAGTACTGGAGCAATACCGTGTTCCGTCGGTGGCGCCGCCGAGAATTCTGGTTACGAGTGCGAATGGTCCCGAAAACGCGTTTTCCAGGGGCCGGCACGCGAGGTACCTGCAGTCGGCCGGGATGAAAATAGAGAAAGCCGAATATACGACCGAGTTGATTTACGCCCAACTGATTGCAGCGGGTATCACTTCCATTTCAAGCCTCGAACTCGGCTACCTGACTTACCTGTGTCTGCAACAGGAAGTGAGTGAGGATGCCGCCGCTCGATACCTGCTATGGTCGGAATTCCAGGACAGCGGCCGGCCGCTGATCCTGCTGATCGGTGGCACGGTTGCTTCCGGCAAGAGCACCATTGCCACGGAAATCGCCCACCTGCTTGAAATCGTCCGGATTCAGTCTACCGACATGTTGCGTGAGGTCATGCGGGTGATGATCCCCCAGCGTCTGCTACCGATCCTGCACACTTCTTCTTTCGATGCCTGGAAAACATTTCCACCGGAAGATAACCGGGATCGCGAATGGGATCAGTTGGTTGCGGACGGTTACCGGAGCCAGGCGGCACTGCTGGCGGTGCCCTGTGAAGCGGTATTGCAACGCGCGGTGGAGGAAGGTGTGCCCATCATCATGGAAGGGGTCCACGTTCACCCGGCGTTACTGCAGCGCGTGCCTGATGATTCGGATGTCATCAAAGTGTACGTGATGCTGGCCGTTCTCACGTCTAAAAAAATCAAGTCCCGGTTGAAAGGCAGGGGTGCTGACGTGCCGCGCAGGAACCCGGAAAGATACCTCGACAACCTGGAATCCATCTGGAGTCTCCAGTCATTCCTGATGTCGGAGGCCGATCGTTTTGATGTACCCATTATCATAAGTGAAGACAAGGAAAAGGCCATTCTGCAGATTACCCGCCAGGTCAACGCAGAACTGGGCAAACACTTTAAAGGTTCGGCAAGAAAGGTATTTGGCGCGGTTGTAGAAAGATTGGAAAAGGTGTCCGGAAACAGGCCATGGCATGAAATGGTCAGCATGTTGCGGTATGGGTCGCCGCTTGCGAATGCAACTGATGTCACGGCCACCAAACCCGTTGCAAACGACAAATGCGTTATGCTCATCATTGACGGCCTGGGTGATTTGCCGATCCCCGGGTTAAATGGCAAAACACCCCTGGAAGCCGCCAGGACGCCGGTGCTAGACCGCCTGGCAGTTTCCGGCTGGTATGGACTGGTGGATCCGATCGGTCCCGGCAAAATCCCCAACACGCACTCCGGTACCGGCATGTTGATGGGGCTGTTGCCTGAGCAGGCCAAACGCTTGAAACGCGGTCCCGTCGAGGCCGCGGGTGCGGGATTCGAGCTTGCTCCCGGAGACATCGCGGTGCGCGTCAATTTTGCCACCCTCGAACATCGGGATGGTGTTTTGATGGTGACCGACCGGCGGGCCGGCAGGATCTCAAGCGGAACGGCAGAGCTGACAGCTTCCCTGGCGGGCATTGATCTTGGCGACGATGTCCAGGCCCGGCTTGTGTCGACCGATCATTACCGTTGTGTACTGGTCCTCTCCGGTTCCGGATTGTCGGATGCCATCAGTGATACTGATCCCGGCGACATCGGCATGCCCGCTCGCCTGGAAAGCTGTCGGCCGTTGAAGCCGCAAGCAGAATTTACAGCGTCCAAGATAAATTTATTTATCCGGGAGGCCCATAAGATTCTCGACGGCCACCCGGTCAACATCGCCAGGGTTGCAAGCGGTAAACCTGCCGCCAATGGAATCATAACGCGCAGCGCGGGCTCCGGTTTCAAGATAGAGAACCTGCTGCACCACATTGGTATCAGGGCGGCGGTGGTGTCCGGCTGCAACACGGTATGCGGTCTCGGTCACCTGTTTGGTTTCGACGTCATCGAAGATGCCCGGTTCACTGCTGACGAGGACACTGATTTACCTGCCAAGATTGCGGTGGCAGTTGCAGCGCTGCAGGGTCAGGATATGGTTTTTGTGCATGTCAAGGCACCTGATATCTGTTCGCACGACCGCAGACCGTTGGCCAAACGTGACTTTCTGCAACGTCTCGACCTGGCGCTGAAACCGTTGCTGGGTGCCGGTGTGGTTATTGCAATCGGTGCCGACCACACGACCAACAGCAATACGGGCGCTCACAGCGCTGAACCGGTTCCGGTGCTTATCTGCAAAGACGTTTCCAAGTCCAGGCATGCACCGGTGAATTTTGGTGAGAGTGAGTGCAGACGGGGCAACCTGAAACGTCAAACCAGCAATGAATTTTTGCTGCGCGTCTTGCGTATAATGGGCCGTCAGGTGGTATGAGTTCTACTTCTGCGGTCCGGCTTTTGGCCCGGGCGAGCTTGACCAAAATGCGCATTGACCGGAGGCGAATTTCAAACCGCTTATCACCTATAATGTAAGCTATTTACGCCCTGTTGTAATTGTTGTGTTTTATCATCCAAATGGAGATTTTTGATGTTTAAGTTCAAGCCATTATCGGCCGTGTTCATCCTGGTCATAGCGTTGTTACTCGCTGCCTGTGGTGGCGGCAAGGATCGTCAGGTTATACAGAACAAGGGATCCGATACCCTGGTCAACGTTGCCCAGGCATGGGCTGAAGCCTATCAGAAGGTCGATCCCGCCACGGTTGTTGCAGTTAGTGGGGGCGGTTCCGGAACCGGTATCGCTGCCCTGATCAACGGTACCGTTGACATCGCAAATTCAAGCCGGGAATTGAAGGACAATGAAATACAGTTGGCAAAAGACCATGGTTATAATCCGGTTGAGCATATTGTGGGCTATGACGCGCTGGCAGTGTATCTGCATCCGGATAACCCCCTGTCAGAACTGAGCATGGCGCAGCTCGCCGAAATATATGGTGATGGAGGCAGCTATACCAAGTGGACCGATCTCGGGGTTGAAGTTCCCGGATGTAAGGACCAGGCAATTGTCGTGGTAAGCCGGCAAAACAACTCCGGCACCTACGAATATTTCCGCGAAACAATCCTGGGGAAACGCGATTTCCGTCTTGGCACCCGCGATATGCACGGTTCCAAGGACGTTGTTGACCTGGTGGAAAACACACCTTGTGCAATCGGTTACAGCGGGCTTGCCTATGCCAATGAGCATGTCAAGATGGCCTGTATTTCACAGGAAACTGGCGGCGTCTGTGTCATTCCTACCGTCGAAACTGCCAGTAATGGCAGCTATTCAATCGCCCGTTCGCTGTTGATGTATACCAATGGCGAACCCACCGGCTATGTTGGTGCCTACCTGGACTGGATCAAGAGTGAAGTCGGGCAGTGCATCATTGTTGAAATCGGTTATGCACCCATCTCTGCCATCAATTGTGGTTGAATGGCCTGGCAGTGATAATTGCTCGATGAATGAGGTCGTTCCCCTGTCAACCAGGAATTATGTATGAGTCATAGCGAAGAGCGCATGGAAGCTGATCTGCTGATCATCAGGAACCACTTGTGGAAGATCGGTGAAGACGTTGAAGCTGCGTTGTATAACGCCAGGAAGACACTGATACTGAAGGACAGTGAACTGGCTTTCAAAACGGTGTTGGGCGACTATCCTATCAATCGGGATTCACGCAAATGCGACCGGCTTTGCCATACGTTTATTGCCCGCCACCTGCCCGGTGCCGGGCAATTGCGCGAAATTGCCGCGACTTCCCGGGTCAATGTGATACTGGAACGCATTGGTGATTACGCGGTTACTATTTGCCGTGAAGCATTGCAGGTTTCCTCGCCGGTTCCCAAAGAGCTTTCCGCCAGCATAGACGCCCTGTTTGACGAGTCGATTTCGATTCTTTCCGAAGCCCGCAAGTGTTTTCGTAACGGCAGTACAGAAACTGCAATAACCCTGATGCAAATGGCCAACCGCGTGCAAATCCGGATGGATGATATTTACGCGATTTTATATGCCGCAGGAGACCGTCTGGACGGGACGAGTAAGATGGCACTTTTTGTCGTGTTCAGCCTGCTCAAGCGGATAGCTGACCAGGCCAAGAATATCTGTGAGCAGACCGTTTACGCCCAGAAAGGCATTGCCAAGCTGCCAAGGACATATCGCATCTTATTCCTGGATCAGCCGGGCTCAGGTCTGGCGCAACTGGCTACTGCCATTGGCAGAAAGAACTTCCCCGGAATCGGCTTTTTTATACCTGCCACCCCGGGTGTGGCTGAACCACTCGGCAGCAATTTGCGTGAGTTCCTGATAGAAAGCGGATTGCCGGATGAGAACCT
>JBFZEL010000374.1:0-8567 GCA_041306925.1 Lysobacterales bacterium | reverse complement strand
CGACTTGGCCCAGCTGCCGTTGCGTACGCCGTAGGTTCCATCGTGGCCGGAGCAGCGTTCGATGGCGTTGATTTCAGTGCCCGGTATCAACGCCAGGACCTCCCTGGTCTTGGGGCCGATGTTCTGTACCCGCTGGTGACAGGGAACATGCCAGGCCACGGTTCCCAGCGGGTTTTGAAACTCCGTGTTCAGCAGTTCGGCTTTGTGACGGTGCAGCAGGTATTCAAACGGATCAAAGACGTGTCTTTTGACCTTGAGGATATCGGTATCGTCCGGAAACATCAGGGGCAGTTCCTGTTTGAACATCAGCACACAGGACGGCACCGCGGCCACGATATCCCAGCCTGCGTCGATCAGCCCGGCCAGTTGCGGGATGTTTACCCGGCGCAATTTGTCGACGCTCTCGAGGTCGCCTTGTTCCAGTTTTGGCATGCCACAACAGTTCTCCTTCTCTGTCAGCCTGACGGGGATACCGTTGTGCTCGAATACGGCGACCAGGTCCGCACCGATACCCGGTTCGTTGTAATTACAGTAACAGGTGGCGAACAGGGCGACGCGGCCACGTGTCGGGCCTGCTGCAACGGCCTGCGCAGCACTTGGCTGATGGTTTTTTAGACGTTTTCTGAGCGTGTCCCGGTGGAAATCGGGCAGCTTGGCCTGCGGGTGGACATCGAGGATTTTTGCGCCGATTTTGCGCAGCACCGGGCTGTTCTTGGCGGCATTCACGGTCTGATTGATGACCGGGATACTCGAGATTTTACCCGTAAGGTCTGTACTGCTGATCAGCCTGTGACTGATCTTGCGCTCGCCTTTCTTGAATTGGATGGCCTTGGCGCGCAGCATCAGGTGGGGGAAATCGACGTTCCACTCGTGTGGCGGCACGTAGGGACACTTGACCTGGTAACACAGGTCACAGAGATAGCACTCGTCCACCACTTTCCAATAGTCCTTTTTTGCGACGCCATCGACTTCCAGGGTCGTGGATGCATCGACCAGGTCGAACAGGGTTGGAAAAGCGTCGCACAGGGATACACAACGCCGGCAGCCGTGACAGATGTGATAGACCCGCTCCAGTTCTTCAAGCAACGGTAATTCAGCATAGAATTCCGGCGCCTGCCAGTTCAGGGGGTGACGGGTTGGTGCTTCAAGACTGCCTTCACGTGGCGGTGAGGTATTCATCGTAGGTGTCTCCTCTTGTCTTCATTGACCAAGGCCAAAAGAACGGGGCGCAAAAGGCGCCCCCATTCAATAACGCCGTTGGGGCTGTCTGAGAGCCCTGCCTCTGATAGTCCTGCCTCTGAAAGTCTTGACTATCTCATGTCGTCCAGGGCTTTCTGGAAACGGTTGGCATGGGAGCGTTCTGCCTTGCCAAGGGTCTCGAACCAGTCTGCAATTTCATCGAAGCCCTCTGTGCGTGCGGCGCTTGCCATGCCTGGATACATGTCGGTGTATTCGTGGGTTTCGCCGGCGATGGCCGCCTTGAGGTTATTGCTGGTGGTGCCAATCGGTAAACCGGTTGCCGGGTCACCGGTTTCCTCGAGGTATTCAAGATGACCGTGTGCGTGTCCGGTTTCGCCTTCCGCGGTCGAACGGAATACGGCAGCCACGTCGTTGTAGCCTTCGATGTCGGCCTTTTGTGCAAAGTAGAGATAACGCCTGTTCGCCTGGGATTCGCCGGCGAATGCATCTTTCAGATTTTGTTCAGTCTTGCTGCCTTTCAGTGACATGGTTACGTCCTCCAGTAATGTGGATAACAGGTTTGGGTGAGTGAGAGTCTAGACCTGTTTTGCTATTGGGTGAAATTGTTTTTTGCGATCATTTCCATAGGTAGCGCCAATGCTTTGTGTTACGCAATCTGTCTTGGTGCCAGATGGGTGTTTAAGGTAGCATGGGCGCCAGCATCAACAGGGCGGATCGGCTATGAACAGACTGGTTTCTCTCGCGGTATTTTTATCGCTGGTCATCGTTACGGCGGCAGTTGCCGGACTGTTTGTCGGTGGTGACTGGTACCACGCCATGAGCAAGCCCGCCTGGAATCCCTCACCGATGCTAATGGCCCTGGTATGGGCAGTGCTGTACGTACTGATGGCGGTTTCCGCATGGATGGTATGGGACAGCATGCGCGATCTTGCGCGTGTTGCCCTGGGTTGGTGGGGATTGCAGTTACTGTTAAACATCGCCTGGTCATGGATGTTTTTTGGTTTGCACCGGATCGGTTGGGCGTTGGCCGTCAGCAGTCTGTGGCTGCTGGTGGTGGTGATCGTCATCAGGTCGTTCAGACCGGTCAGGCAGGAGGCCGCCAACCTGATGATGCCACTGGCCGCGTGGCTGATATTCATGTGGATCCTGAACTTCTATCAATGGCACCTGAACGGTGGCGGACTCGGCTCTGTTTTTTGAGTCCGGGCCGTTTTTTTGAGTAAATTAACGGGCGTCAGCCACTGATCAACTGGCCGATACGTCCGGTCAGGATGGCAAGGTAGTTACCCAGCGCGTAGCCGATCAGGGCCATCAGGACGGAGGCCGGCACCAGGACCTCACGATGATGCGCCGCGACGATCGAGGCCGAAGCGGCACCGCCGATATTGGCCGCCGATGCGATGGCCACCGTGTGGAGATCAACGCGGAAAAGCCAAGCCCCGGTGAGTATGAACAACCCATGGATCATGATCCAGACGTAGCACATGGCGATGAATCCGATCATCTCTGTCCATTCAACCACGCTCAGGTCCATGGTCGCGCCGACCCTTGCCACGTAGACATAGATGATGGCCATCGCGATCGGCTGCGCCGCCGGCAGTTTGCGCGCCGGGGTTACGGAAGCCAGCAAGGCCATTGTCGTGACCAGCAGTATCAGCCAGGTGCCGGCGGTAATGACGGTCGCGCCGCCGATGACCACGGGTGGACACAGTTCCGACAAAACCAGTGATATCCAGGTAAAACCAACGGCGAGCAGACCAAGATACAGAAAACTGGTCAGGCCCGGTGCGCTTTCGCTGTTATCGAAATCCGCGGCGGCGCTCGCCATTGCCTGCATCCGTCCGGGCGGTACTTTGGCCCAGCGATTGAACCGCTCGGCAAACGCTTTGCTGCCCAGCAGTATGGGTAACCAGACCAGGTAGACCATCTGATCCGCGGCGGCGGCCATGGTCAGGTCATTCGGAGAACCTTCCAGGGCGGCATGCGCGGCCGTCATGTTGCCGGTGCCACCGATCCAACTGCCCGCCAGTGCACCAAAGGCGCGCCAACTGTCTTGCGCCAGCGGTAAATACTCGCCAATGGTCAGTGTTTGTCCCAGCTTGTAGGCAATGACGCCGCCGAACACGACACCGATACTGCCCAGCAGCATGACGAAAACACCCTTGCCCATGATGCGGACTGCGCTGATGACATCCACCTTGATCAGCATGAGTACGATGAAAATCGGCAGGCCATAAGCAAACAGAAAATCATAGGCCGCGCTTTCATGAGGGATCAGGCCGAAGTTCGCCAGCAACACCGGCGTGGCATAGATGAATACCAACGGCGGCAGGTAAGCAAAAAGTTTCCAGCCCGTGCTGCGCTCGAGCCAGAGCCAGAATGCCACCAGTGCAATCAGGACCGTCATAACGCCGATGGGGGACGAGACGATGCTTGTTGTCATGAGTGCGCTTGTGCCGCGAGTTTTATGCGCACCTCATCCAGGCGTTTGCAGGCTGATTCAATGCTGTTCAGCAAACGCGGCGTCGCCTGGTTGATTTCATCCGCCGGCAGGTAAAGCAGGGCCCCGGTTCGGATGGCCTGTAACCGCGGCCAGTCCTGCCAGGCAAGCAGTGCGGGTGGCTCACCCGGTATTGCCGGGGCGATCATAACCTGCGGATCTGCAATGATGACCGCTTCAAGGCTGATCGGCGGCGCCAATGCCGGCAGGTCCGAAAACACGTTGTGACCACCACATATCGCCAGGCTGCGGCTGATGATGTGCTGGCCATTGATGGTGTAGAGCGGGCGGGGTGAGATCTGGTAAAAGTAATCCAGCCTGGACTTGTCGGCATTCTGCTCCTGCAGGTCAGCAAGCCGTTTGCGCAAATTCAGGGCTTCGGCACCGCCCTGGCTTTCGGTGCCTGCGGCCCTGGCAATGTTCTCCACCGCGTCGGCAATTTCCCCCGGCCAGGTAATTTCAATTTGCCAGACTTTTATGCCAAGTTGCTGCAGTTTTTGCAGGGCGCCTTGCGGGTTGCCCGATTGCCATGCTATGACGAGGTCGGGTTGCAGTTCCATGATACGTTCGAGATCAACGCGGAAGGCATCACCCACGCGTGGAATCCGTGCAACCTCGGCCGGGAAGTTGCTGTACTCGACGACTGCTTTCAGACGCTCTCCCGCGCCCGCAGCAAATACGAGTTCGGCCAGGTTTGGCGCCAGGGTGATGATGCTGTCCGCCGGCGCGGCCAGTGAAAGGCTTTCACCATTGGCCTGTGGCAAGGTGATATCAGCGCTGGAGACCTGTGTGGCAGCGAGTCCGAAAACAACAACAAACGTGTGCAGAATCCGCTCAATAGCGGCCCGGGCGGGTCGCCCGGTCATGAAATCACATTGACCAGCAGCAGGATTGCCAGCACCGTGGCCCACACACCGAGGGAGCGCCAGACCAGGTCCATCGCCAGTTTGATACTCGCCATCGGACCCTGCAACTGATCCGCGTAACCGTCATTGGCAGCGTGGCCGGTTTTTACGATGGTCCGTGCGCTGGTCAGCATGAACTCGTTATTACCTTCAAACAAGCCGTGGCCCCGGTCGTTGTGATACTGCTTCCAGGCGTGGTAGACGGAATCAAAGTCAGTGGCGATGGCCAGCGCAAGCGTCATCAACTGGGCGACCGGCCATTCCAGGATCCTGCACAGGCTGGTGACCAGTTCCCTGGTGTCGTCCTCAAGTTTAACCTCGTTGTCGCTGAGCCAAACCGCCAGGCGGTACAGCAACGCGCCGTAAACGCCGAGTACCGCAAACCAGAAAATGATGCTGAACCAGCGTTGCAGGGCTTTGCGGAACACCGCGTCAATCGCGGCCGTCTGGCAGATTTCCCTATCCGCGGGAATGGGTCCATCCAGCAGATCCTCGAGGGCGGCATTCTGCTCGTCTGCATTTTCGCTGCTGAAGATCTTGCGTACATCGATATCGAGGTCGCGTGGTCCAAACGTGTAAACCAGTATGGCAATGGCAAAGATGAGTTCGCCCAGTTGACCCAGGACCGAGTACAGCAGGTTGTTGACGATTAAGGCTGCCAGGAGCGGCAGACCTAAAATGACCAGGAAGCCAACCGGCCCTGACCAGCCCGGTATACTCTTGCACTGGTCATTACAGAAGTCTGTATATGAGCCCACCCATTCAAAACGCCGCAGGTGACGCAGTTCGCGTACGAAATGGCAAAGTGTAAATGCAATCAGTATGGAGATTATGGTCATCGACCCATGCCTTTCCCAAACGTACCCGGACGTCTCAGTGAAACCATCGAATTAACACGGTCATTCTAACAGGTTGACACCGGAACGTTCAGCGCTTGCTGCCGTACCAGTTTTTCGAGGTTGCCACCGCCATGGCTGCGGAACCAATCGGCCAGCAACCTGAAAGCAATGGACACCGGTGGTGACAAACGGACCTCCTCATTGATGACGGCTTGCGTCAGAGACTCCACGGTAAACCAGCGCGTCTCCGCGACCTCCTTGCTGATGCCTGCATTGCGGTTGACCGCCTCTGCATAGAAGCCGCACATCGCGGACGCCGGAAACGGCCACGGCTGGGATGAGACGTAACGGATATCTTCGAGCTGTAACTGGACCTCTTCGTAAACTTCACGAATCACCGCGTCCTCGAGACTCTCGCCGGGTTCCACGAATCCGGCAAGGGTGGAGAAGTGCCGGGAACGCCACTTGGCATTGTGGCCCAACAGGCAGGCATCCTTGTTGGTGACCAGCACGATGATGGCCGGGTCGATACGCGGGAAGGTCTCGCGCGCGCATTCCTCGTTACTGCAAACCATGCGGTGACCGGCCGAGCGCAACAGGTTGGGGTTCCCGCATACACCGCAAAACGCATGGCGGTGTTGCCAATAGTGCAGGGCCTTGGCATAGGCCAGTATGCCGGCGTGCTTGGCTGCCATGTCGATGGAAGCCTGTCGCAGATCGGCAAACTCGGCCTGCGGCAGTTGTGCGAGGATCGTCTCTTTCTGTTGGTCCGTGACCGACACGGCAAAGTATTCGCGTTTGCCGTCATTGCCGAGCAGGGTCGGTGGCTGGATACGGTCCGGCTGGTTCAGCTGGTCCGGCGACAGGTAAATCGCAACGGTGCCCGCGCTATTGCGCGCCAGCAGGCTGCGGCTGCGCCACAGCGGCACCAGGCGTGTGTGCGGATCGAGGAGTGTTCTCGCGACCCACAGCGCATCATCGCGTAACTCGGCTTCGCGGTTCAGGCGAACGGCAGTAAATTGATTACGTCTGGAGCGGGAGAGGTGGTCCGTGCCGGACGCAGACATAAGACTCAAACAGAAAAAGAGGAGCCGCAACCGCAGGTGGTCGCAGCGTTTGGGTTACGGATGACAAATTGGGCGCCCTGCAGGTTTTCACTGTAATCGACTTCGGCGCCCATCAGGTATTGAAAGCTCAAGGGATCGACCAGCAGCGTCACGCCCTCCCGGGTAATGGCGATATCGTCGTCATTGCTGTCTTCATCAAATGTGAAGCCGTACTGAAAGCCGGAACAGCCGCCCCCGGAGATATACACGCGCAATTTGAGTTCCGGATTATGCTCCTCCATGATCAGTTCCATCACTTTTCTGGCGGCCGCATCGGTAAACTTGATGAGGTCTTTCGGTAGCTGGTTTTGCATGTGGGTTTCACATCGTCCGTTGGTAGGTTAACTATGGCGGTTGGTGGCGGATTTTTCAATCGTATTGCGCTTTAACCACAGCCGGAATTAGTCCGTGGCCGGAGCGGTCGCGTTCTGGTTGAGCAGGCTGTCCCACTCCATTGACTGTACGACCGGGTCTTTCAGACTGTTGGATTTGAGCTGGATGGTCAGCCGGCTGGCCTCAAAACCTTCGGGTAGCGTGATCAGTTGTTCCAATTGTTGAAAATGCTCGAACTGAAAACCCAGGGGTTTGCCGGGTTCAGCCACCAACTGGTCGTTGCTGAGATGCCTGGCGACGCCATTGAGAATGCCATCAACCGCGAGTTGCACGCTTCCTGCAACGGCGGCGGGCCGGCGCAGGTTCTGCGTGAGGCTGATATTGACCCGGAACACCCTGGGTGATTGGGTTGGCTGCAGTTCGAGGTAGCGCACCGCCAGCGGAGCCTGTGCTCCATTGGCGCCGCCGAGGCGGCGGTAAAATTCCAGGTCGGTCTGTAAACCGGCAATTTCATCCTGGCGCTGGCGTTCGGATTGGCGCAGCAGGTCATTGGCGCGCCGCACAACATCCGCTTCCCGTTCGGCCACGGTTGCGCGGGCGCGCTCTTCATCGAGCAGTTCGTGCGCTGTCTGCAGGTCACGCTGCAGGTCTTGTATCCTGTGATTGGCCTTGATCAATTCATCGGCCACGTAATATTTACCAAAATAGAAAACGCCCACGAGGATCATGACCAGCGGGAGCGCAACCAGTTGCCACTTGGGAATTTCGGGGTATTTCATGAAATGTTCAGTTTTTCCTCGGACAAGAAAAAAGCGGCCGGAGCCGCTTATATTCCTGTGTTCTATTATTGGTTTTGTCGATCGTTATTGTTGTTTGGCAAGCCCCAACAGGTTGGTTGCGCATTTTATACTCCATGCAAGTGCCTGCGTCAAGTTGACGTATGACTTCTGGCCTATAAAAACCCCATTTCAAGGCGAAACCCGTTTTTATAACCTGGTGACGTGACATGAAAATGACATTGACGCTGTTATCTCGAAGATGCGTAACACGGCATGAATACTGACAGCAGACCCGCATCAGCCGGTCAATCCGTCGCGGTCTGAAACGCTTTCAGCCAATCCCTCCCGGGGTCGCCAAAAACAAAAAAGTGCGGGTTCAGATAGGCCTCCTTGCGGTTATAGTCCAGCGCCGTACCATCGATTTTGACAACCCGTCCACCAGCGGCCTCGACCACCGCTTGCGCTGCCGCCGTATCCCATTCACTGGTCGGCCCCAGGCGCGGGTAGAAATCAGCCATGCCTGCCGCGATCAGGCAAAATTTCAGGGAGCTTCCCATGCTGGTGAGTTTATAGGCCCCCAGCTTGTCGAGTTGGCTGCGGAGCTCAGGGTTGGCATGTGAACGGCTGCCAACGATGACCGGTGGCCGTGCTGCGGGTCGTCTGACCCGGATCTCCGTCGCCGACGCATTGCCATGCCGGCACCAGGCGCCAAGCCCGCGTGTGCCGAAGTAGGTGATATCCCTGACCGGCACGTGCACGACACCCGTGACCGGTTGATGGTCGCTGATAAGGGCGATATTGACGGTAAATTCACCATTCCGGCTGATGAACTCCTTGGTGCCGTCGAGTGGGTCAACCAGCCAGTATTGTTGCCAGTGGCGACGGGTTTCCCAGGGAATGTCCGC
>JBFZEL010000373.1:0-6989 GCA_041306925.1 Lysobacterales bacterium | reverse complement strand
AGGACCATAAAACCGGCCCAGGCGGCCAACAGCACGCCGGAAACGATCATGAAGCCGGGTGAGACGCGGTCCTGTAACAGGGCCAGGACCGGCAAAGCCGCACCGGTTGCCGCAGCTAAACGGGCGGAAAGACCGCGGAGGTCCACCGCCAGGCCAAGAAAAATCAAACCCAGCGCCCAGGTGCCGGCGCTCAGCACGGGATTGGCGCCCACTGCCGCTGCCCAAACCGATAGTGTTATCACCGCTGCCGCCGTTAAGGCGGCGATCGATAAAGTAACGACGTCATGCATGGATGCCGTCATGCAGTCCAACCATCGTCGCGGTCTGACCGTTCGCGATTTTTGCGACGGGTGTAATGTTGCTGTGAGTGTTTTCATACAAGTCTCCTGGTGATAAATATACTTACTAATAGGTAAGGTTCTCAAGTAAAATTTTTAAGTGGCTATACCAAAATCCTGGCGAATCCGGTTGATGACCTGATCCAGAATTTCGACCTCGTGAATCCGCGCCAACTGCCTGGCGCCCTGTAGTGTGGACATCACAACCAGGGCCCTTGCGCGCGCGTCACCGTCGAAGCCGAACTCGCCGGATTGCCTGCCCACTTCCATCACTTTGGTCAACCAGCGCATCGATTCTTCCATGAAACTGCGGGTGGCTTTCTGTAACTCCACCGGCAATTCGCTGTAATCGACCGAAAAGGCGCCAAAAGGGCAAATACAGCGTCCCAGTTGACATTGCTGTGCCGTGAACGCAAAAAATCCTTCCAGTTGCGCGAGCGCGGAACCACCATAGGCCATGAACTCGGCCGTACCCCGGCGCAATACCTTCCTGTACTCGTCGATCAAAGCCAGGGCGAGATCCGTTTTGGCCGGGAAGTGGTAGTGAACCGCGGCGTTCTTGACACCAAGGTACGAGGAGATGTCGCTATAGGAAAAACCATTGAACCCGCGACTCATCAGCAAGTCTGCCGCCCGGTCCATGATCTGTTCGCGTGTGTCGCCTAAACGTGCCATTTTCGCTCCGACAATCTTACTTACAGATAAGTATAATGAATCGATCGGAAAATGCAAATACTTTTTCAGGGGTCAACGCGGGACCGCGCACAACGCCCCTTCCGGATAATGGCTGAACCGCCGTAACCCGATCACTCCTGCTGCTTGTCCTGCATCTGCGCGTGATGCGCAGCCTGGTGCGCGGCAAATTCCTGTTCGCTGATGCCACCATCGCCGTTGGTGTCGATACTCGCAAAGTCAGGTTTGCCGCCGGCGTGCTTCATGGCGTGTCCCTCGGCCGCCATCTCACCCATTCTGGCCGAGTGGGCGTCATTGAGCTCCGCTGCCGAGATCATGCCGTTGCCATCGACATCGACATCTGAAAATTTGTGCATGGGATGTTGACCGCCCTTACCCGAACCTGCACCCTGCCCCATTGCCCGGCATTCCTCCATGTGGGCTTGCTGGCCAGCACGCAATTCATCGGCATTCAAGCTGGCGTCACCGTTCGTGTCGATGTCCGCAAAGGCCGGTGCAGTGGCGGAACAACGCATTTTTTTGCCTTCGGCGGCCCTTGCAGCCATGCGTTGCGCGCGCACGGAATTGAACTCCGTCTCGCTGATCGAGCCATTGCCATCCACATCAAAATCGGCAAATGGCGGCGGTTGGTGCTGGTGGCCTTCCTGCGCCACTGCTGCCACGGTCAGGGCACATCCGGCAAGCACACCCAGCAGTCCCTGTGCAATTCGTTTAGTCAGATCGTTCATCAATTATCTCCAGAAGGGTCAGGCCCAAAATGTCTCCAAAGCAGCGGATAAACATCCAGGCAAAGCACGCGTAAACAGATCCAATCCGGTAAAATCCGGATGACCTATTCTACGGCCTGTATCAATGAAAAGACCAGAACTCCTGTCCCCCGCCGGTTCGCTTGAGCACATGCGCTTTGCCTTTGCCTATGGCGCAGATGCGGTGTACGCAGGCCAGCCGCGTTACAGTCTGCGCGTGCGGAATAATGAATTCAGCCGGGAAGCGATAGTGGCCGCCGGCATCGAGGAAGCACACGCCATGGGCAAGCGGTTTTTCCTCGCCAGCAATATCGCGCCGCACAACAGCAAACTGAAGACCTACATCCGGGACCTCGAGCCCGTCATCGCCATGCGGCCAGATGCCCTGATCATGTCCGATCCCGGCCTGATCATGATGGTGCGTGAACGCTGGCCCGAGCAGACCATCCATTTATCGGTTCAGTCCAACGTGGTGAATTATGCCGCGGTCCGGTTCTGGCAGGGCATGGGGCTCAAACGCATCATCCTGTCGCGTGAACTGTCCCTCGATGAAATCGGCGAAATACGCGAACAGTGCCCGGCTATCGAACTCGAGACCTTCGTGCACGGCGCCTTGTGTATCGCCTATTCCGGACGCTGCCTGCTATCCGGCTACATGTCCCACCGCGACTCCAACCAGGGCGCCTGTACCAATTCCTGCCGCTGGAAGTACGACGTGATCGATGCGCACGAGACCGCCACTGGTGATATTTTGCCGCTGGCTGAACGGTCACCGTCTGCGGACCCGTCAGCCGCGCTGGTGCTGCTTGAAGAACAGAACCGGCCGGGCGAGTTGATGCCAGCTTACGAGGATGAGCACGGCACTTATATCATGAATTCAAAGGATTTGCGGGCCGTTCAACACGTCGGCAAACTGACGCGGATGGGCATCGATTCATTCAAGATCGAGGGACGCACCAAGTCCGTCTACTATGTCGCCCGCACCACCCAGGTGTACCGCAAGGCAATCGATGACGCCCTGGCCGGACGGCCATTCGACATGGGCCTGATGGAAGAACTCGAAGGCATGGCCAACCGCGGCTTTACCGAGGGCTTCTACCGGCGTCACCCGCCGGGCGAATACCAGAATTACGAACGCGGATTTTCCACCAGCGACCGACAGCAGTTCGTCGGTGCCGTGCTCGATTGCAACGACAGCTGGTTGACGGTCGATGTCAGGAACCGATTCGAGACAGCGGACCACCTGCAACTGATGACCACGCAAGGTAATGTCTCCTTTGAATTGACCACCATCGCCGACCAGGAAGGCAGGACCACCGGTGTCGCGCCGGGTTCCGGTCACATCGTCAGGATTCCATTGCCGGACGGTCTCGACCCACACAGCATCGATCGGTTCTCTTTGCTGATCCGTTACCTGCCCCAACCATGCATGCCTGGCAATCCCCCGCTGACAGCGTGACGACCCAGATCATCAAGATCTCTGAACTGCATCTGAAACTTTTAAATTCCGGCGAATCATTATATGTTTTCGGAACCCGGCGCTTGCTCGTGGCATGCCAGCGCCCGCAATCCGTTAACGCGCAAACAACAGGAAACCAGGAACATGGCTTCAGACTTGAAAGTAGTACCTTCTGCAAAGAAAAAAGACAATCCTGATTCAAGGAAATCCAGCAAAAAAGCAGCCGTTCCTGATAAGTCTGATGCACCCCCGGAACACGAAGATTCATACATGGCCGGCGCCTTCTCATCCGCGACCATCAAGAAACTGCGCGCGTCGCCGGAATCGATCGCAAAGCTGTTCAAGGAAGGCAAATACCCCTACACCGACCGGGTCGACATTCTGACCTACGAAACCGAAATCAAAAAACTCCAGATCGAACTGCTGAAGGTGCAAAACTGGGTAAAGATGACCGGGCAAAAAATCGTCGTTATTTTCGAGGGCCGCGACGCGGCCGGCAAAGGCGGTACGATCAAGCGCTTCATGGAACACCTGAACCCGCGCGCCGCCAAGGTCGTCGCGCTGGAAAAGCCCACCCCCCACGAACAGGGCCAGTGGTATTTTCAGCGCTATATAGAACACCTGCCAACCCGCGGTGAAATTTTGTTCCTGGACCGGTCCTGGTACAACCGCGCCGGCGTCGAACGGGTCATGGAATTCTGTACACAGGTCGAGTACCTCGAATTCATGCGCCAGTGCCCCCAACTCGAACAGATGCTGGTCAATTCCGGTATCAGGCTTTTCAAATATTATTTCTCCGTGACCCGCAAGGAGCAGCGCGCCCGTTTCAACTCCCGCGAGCATGATGTACTGAAACAGTGGAAGATGAGCCCGGTCGATT
The DNA here is from genome assembly GCA_041306925.1 of Lysobacterales bacterium. Lineage (GTDB taxonomy): Bacteria > Pseudomonadota > Gammaproteobacteria > Xanthomonadales > SZUA-36 > SZUA-36. The sequence continues at coordinate 2,873 of JBFZEL010000373.1, read as the reverse complement.
TGGCCGCAGTCAGCCTGTGGAGCGAATACACCCGGGCCAAGGAAGCCATGTTTTTCTATACGGATACCGCCGCCTGCCCGTGGACCATCATCAAGTCGGATGACAAGAGACGCGCCCGTCTCAACTGCATGCAGGACTTCCTGGGCAAGCTGGATTATCCGGACAGGAACCTGGAAGTCCTGAGCACGCCCGACCCGCTGATCGTGGGTTCGCCATCACAGGTCATCCGCAGGGATGTACACCTCGATGACTGGCCACACACGCCGGCGAGTTGAGCGGGTGATTGCGCAATCCTGACCCGCGCCGCAGGGGGTCGGGCCCTTTGACCCGCCGTTAGAAACGGCGGTTCTGAAGCTATATTTAAGCGTCATTTAAGCCTGCATTTGCTATACTCAGGTTTCCATAAACGGTGCTGTCCCATCGCGGGATTATTCATATAAGTCTGCAAATAAAAAGCCAATAACCTCCCGATCCGATAGCGGTCAAGGCCGTCCGGGGAGCGACCTCAAATTGAAGTCTGCAGGAGGTGAATATGCGCATTGCCCGTTCAATAACCACGCTTGCCGTTTTCGTCACGTTGACCACGAGCCTTTTCAATCCGCCCAGCGCGTCAGCACAATGGTCAGATGACCCCACTTCGAGAACACCTGTTGCAACCGCCGAGTACCGGCAATATTTTCCGCGACTCGTTGCGGTGAACGATGGTTTTGTCGTGACCTGGCGGGACCAGCGGCGCTACAACACCCACGTGGATCTCTACGCACAGAAATTCAACGGCAACGGCACGATGCTCTGGCCCCAGAATGGCCGGGTGATGGCGGCAGGGCCCGAGAACAAACTTGTACATCCGATGCAGTTCAGCGAGGGCTTGTTACCGGACGGCAGCGGTGGCGCCATTGCTGCCTGGAATGACACCAATAACTCCACCTATTTTCAAACCTTTGTCAGCAGGATCAGCAAGGATGCGACAGTGGCATGGGGTAGTCCCGGCGTACCGATACAAGCGCCCGACACCGCCGTGCCGATGCTGGCAAGCCCGACGCTGGGTGCGAACCGGATTCGGGATGACTGGGGGATCGCCGGTGACAGCGAAAACGGTGCTTTCATACCCCTGATAACCGGTCTGGGCAGGCTCGATTCAACTGGCAGATTACGTACAAACTGGTTTTACAATTCAGCCGATCAGCGTGACGAGAGCCTGGCCTTGGTGCCGGTGGTAAGTGCCACCGGCAAGGATGGTGTCATCGTTGTCTGGAACCAGCCAAACACGGGATTCTCGCAAGGCGTGCGCGCCCGTAAACTGCTGGATCCGGAGTCCCTCTGGCCGGTCAGTCGTGATACTTTCACCGATAGCTGGGGTCAACTCGTCGTCTATCAACCCCCAAACACCATCACCCTGTGCGATGTCAGGGCCGTACCCGATGGTGCGGGTGGTGCGATCGCGGTATGGACGGACGGTCGCATTGTCACCGACCAGCGATACTTCCGCATTTATGCCCAGCGGATCGATTCGGCTGGCCAGGTGTTGTGGGCCCGGGAAAGCGTCGAAGTCAGCGGGGACGTGCAGACCTACACGTGCCACTGGTGGAGCCAACTGGTGGCGGTGGCCGATGCCGCAGGCGGCGCCGTGGTTGCCTGGAATGATTCACAGGGTGCGGTCAGGGCCCAACGTATTAAGGCTGATGGCAGCATGCAATGGCAGGCCGGTGGCCGCGTCCTGATCACCGACGCAGATTTTACCCACGTCACCACGAACGCGCTCATACGCGCTACCGATGGCAACTTCATCGTTCTGTATCACCGTGGCTCGGTGGATCTGCTGGTCGCGCAGAAGCTCAACGCGGCGGACGGTTCCCCGATGTGGGGGGATGGCAAGGTGGTCTTCGAAGGCTGTTTCTCCCCATATAACGCCCACGTTGCTCCGATGGTTTCAGACGGACAAGGGGGCGCAGTGGTGGCCTGGGAGGCCTGTGACGGTAATCTATATGCGCACAGGGTTACTGGCGCGGATGCAACTACCTATTCTGTGGGCGGTTCTGTTTCCAACCTGACCGGCAATGGGCTGGTGCTGCAAATCAACAGCACAGATACCCTGGCAATTGCAGCGAACGGCCCTTTTACCTTTGCCAAGAAACTGGCTAACGGCAGCACCTACTCGGTCAGGGTTGCGACCCAACCCACGGCGCAAACCTGCAGGGTGACGAACGGCAACGGTACCATCAGCAATGCGGATGTCACCAATATTGCCGTCAACTGTGTCGCTGGCACACTGCCACCTTTTGAAATGAATGCAGGTCTGAATGACGCCTGGTACGACCCTGCAACCAGCGGCCAGGGCTTCTACATCACGGTCTTCCCCGATCTCGGTGCCGTGACATTGGCATGGTTCACCTACGATACCGAGTTGCCGCCGCCTGGCGCGACCGCCAACCTGGGTGATCCGGGTCATCGCTGGCTGACGGCGCTGGGCGCGATCGATGGCAACCAGGCGCTGATGGACATTGAAATGACTTCGGGCGGTCTTTTTGACACTTACACTGAAATCACCCGCACCGATCCGCCCGGTTCGGATGGCACGCTGTTACTGACATTTGACGATTGCAACTCCGGCACGGTTGAATATGACATTCCATCGATCAACCAGCAGGGCATCGTACCTATCCAGCGTGTCGCCAACGACAATATTGCGATTTGTGAGGCGCTTGCCGAAGACTAGCAAAGTCACAAGCAAAAACCGGCATGAATTTGCCGCTTTCAGGCGGCTGGCAACTCCAGCCTGACCTGCAACCCGCCCAGTTCACTGCTGGAAAGCTGCAGCGTGCCACCGTAAAGCGTGCAAATATCTTTAACAATACCCAGCCCCTGACCAGATC
>JBFZEL010000372.1:0-4537 GCA_041306925.1 Lysobacterales bacterium | reverse complement strand
CTGGATAAGATCACCCAGTTGCAAACCATAACCGCCGTAACCCTTGGCCACGTGTACGACAAAACGCAGGTGCGCCAGAACCAGGCGACGTGCAGCATCCAGGTCACCTTCCTCCAGGTACCTTTGCGCCAGATTTTTCTCTTCCTCGAGCGTCAGCATTGGAACTTTATTCACTTCCTGGATATAAGCGTCCAGGCTACCGGTACCGGCCGGTACCAATAAGTGGCTGGGAACAAGTGTTGTGCTCATGTATTCTCCTCTAAGCAAGCATTTCAGTATAACATCATCATATAGGTCTTTCAGCAATCACGGTAATGATAAAAACAATACAATTCCCGGGTATTTCACGGTGGTCATACTCACACTGGTCGGTATGCAGCAAATTAATAAAACGGGCTGATCAGACAACTGATGGTAAAAATTGTTCCGGGCGCCAAACCTGTTATGAGCGGCCCAACCGCCCCCCCACTTTAAGCAACCTCAGGTAACGCTGAACCGCTATCCAGGCGCCCAGCCAGCCCAAAAAGCCACCGCACAGCAACACCCAAAGCGTGTTTTGCACGCCAAGGCCCCGCAGACTGAATATGGTTCCATAGGTTTCCAACAACAACCTGAATGGACGGCCAAGGTATAACATCGTCAAACCCAGCAGTGATACCGCCAGCAAACCACCCATCAATCCATACCACAAACCCGTATATAAAAATGGTTGTCGCACAAACGCATTACCCGCACCAACCAGGGCCAGTATCTCGATCTCCTCCGAATGCGACGCCACGTCCAGACGAATGGTGTTGGCAACAACAACCACGACGGCAAGACCAAACAAAAGCGTGAGGACGGTGGCAGCTGCCTGACCCAGTTCCATCATGCGACCCAGTCTCTGCAACCATTTATAGTCAAACTGCGTCACTTCAATGCTGTCATACGACTGCAAAAATGCGGTCAATTCGCCAATGCGCTCTTCAACCAACTCGGTCGGACCCCTCTGCGGGCTGACCTGCAGAACCCAGGGCAGTGGATTTTCTTCCAGTATGTCCAGTGAATCGCCAAAACCCGAGGCAGCGCGGAAGTCCGCCATCCCTTCAGCTGGGCTGATAATCACTACGGATTCGGGTTTCAGGCGTTTTTCCAGCTCATCGGCGACCCGTCTGACCTCTTCACCGGCCGTCCCGGATTTGAAATATGCCGTGACGGCGCTCCACTCATCCTGACGCAGGTTCAGGCCTTCAAGATTGCTCAGGACGACAAATAAGCCCAGCGGTAAAAACATGGCAATACCAAGGACCAGAACCGTCATCAGTGTGCCAACCTTGTGATTGACCAACACACCCAGACTCGAAAAAAAACTGTAGCTGTGCCGGCGCAGCCAGGCCCTGCTCTTACGGCGAATCTGGCTCGTCCAGTTGTCAGTACTCATGATCCATCACGCGCCGGAATATCATCGGCGAGACGCCCGTTTGACAATACCAAAGCCCGTTTTCGGGTTTGCCGGATCAGATGCAGATCATGGCTCGCAATCACCACCGTCACCCCCTGTTCGCTGATTTGTTCAAACAGGGTGAATAATTCGCGGGACAACTTTGGATCGAGGTTGCCCGTTGGTTCGTCTGCCAGCAACAACGGCGGCATACCCACGATGGCGCGGGCAACTCCAACACGTTGCTGCTCACCGCCGGACAGTGTCAATGGCCAGGCTTTTTCCTTATCGAGCAAGCCGACCTTGTCCAGTGCCGCACGTACCCGTTTGCGGATGTCGGCATACCTGAGGCCAGCAATGATCAAAGGCAGCGCCACGTTGTCAGCAACGGTCTTGTCCTTGAGCAGTTTATGATCCTGAAATATCATGCCGGTACTTCTTCGCACGAGCGTTGCCACCCTGTCCGGCGCTGTGCTCAGATTTCGCTGGTCGACAATTACCTGTCCACGACTCGCACGGTCGAGCATCATGACCAGCCGTAACAGGGTGCTTTTTCCTGCGCCTGAGTGACCGGTCAGAAAAACCATGGTGCCACGTTCGATATGAAAACTGACATCGGTCAGTGCGCGACTGCCGCCTGGATAAAGTTTGCTTACCCGGTCAAATGTGATCATGGGCAAACGCTTTATCGCCGTTTGCTGCGGCCTCTGGTGTGCCGCCCCTGATTACTGCGACCGCCGGCATGAACATGCTGTCTGTCCCGTTTCGGGGCTGGTGGAATGGTGATATCCGGCATCAGTTCCAGGCCGGCGGATTCTGTTTTTATCGGATAGCCGATGTATTCCTCGATCTCCGGGAGGTGAAACGCATAGTCTTCACAGGCAAAACTGATCGCGTCACCTTTTGCGCCGAGACGGGCCGTGCGGCCGATGCGGTGGACATAATCAGGCGGGTCCTGCGGCAGGTCAAAATTGAATACATGCGTCACATCGGGTATGTGCAGTCCCCTTGCTGCAACGTCAGTTGCCACCAGTACCGGAATATCGCCGTCATGGAAGCGCTTCAATAGTTTTTGCCTCTGCTCCTGACCGACCCGACCAGAGATGATCGCGGCGAAAATACCGTTGGCGTTCAGGGTGCGTCCGACACGGTCTGCGGCAGCGCGTGTATTGGTGAACACCATGCTGTGATGGGCGCCAAGTGACCGCATCAAACCGATAAGCAGGGGCAGCTTTTCTTTATTCGCGGGATAAAACACCTTTTGTTCAACCAGGTCTACGGTGACGTTTTCGGTCTCAACCGTCAATGTTTCCGGGTTGTTCATGTGTTCATAAGCCAACTCCATCACGCGGTGTGACAAAGTTGCGGAAAACAACAATGACTGGCGTGAGGTTGGCTCTGGCATCCGGCGTAACAGGAAGCGGATATCATCGATAAACCCGAGGTCGAACATGCGGTCCGCTTCATCGAGAACTACGACTTCGATATGCTTGAGATTAAAGACTTTCTGCTTGAAATAGTCGATCAACCTGCCCGGCGTGCCAATCAGGATGTCTACACCGTCCCGCAATGTCGCACGCTGTTTTTCATAGTCGACACCGCCATAAGCGAGAGCGGATCTGAGTCCGGTTTCCGCGCCTAGCGACAGTGCGTCACGATGGATCTGGATCGCAAGTTCACGCGTCGGGGCTACGATCAACGAACGCGGGTTATTTCCATAATCTCCGGCTTTTTGTTTCAGCAACCGGTTGAGTACCACCAGCAGGAATGCTGCGGTTTTACCGGTTCCTGTCTGCGCCTGCCCGGCAACATCACTGCCCGCAAGCGCCAATGGCAAGGTCAGGGCCTGAATGGGTGTGCAATAAATAAATTTCGCATTTCCGAGGCCGTCGAGTATCCTTTGATCAAGGCCGAGGCTGCTAAACAGAACATCTGTCAGGGGATTGTTTGATTTTTCTTCGGTCATTATCGGATCATATTTCCAGGCGGGTTCATTTAATTTTCGCAGCAGGACTTGAAATTAACCACAATCACCTTGAAATTGTCACGCAGGTAGTTATATTGATGGCCGCTGATTCCGGTTTCTGCTCCGACCCCGGTATGAGTACTCGGACAGCAGCAATCAGAATATGGCATATTAACCGTGCTGACGCCCTTAAACCAGTCCGGATATAACTTAATCATTGGAGAAATACATTGAGCAATAAAATAATTCACGTCACGGACAGTGACTTTGAACAAAAGGTTCTGAATGCCAGCGGACCCGTCCTGATTGACTATTGGGCGGAGTGGTGTGGACCCTGCAAGATGATTGCACCTTTGATTAATGAAATTGCAGAAGAATACGACGGCAAGCTGACGGTTGCAAAAATGGATATAGACACCAATCGTCAGACGCCGATGACTTACAACATCCGCGGTATCCCAACCATGATGATATTCAAGGATGGCCAGGTACAGGCGACCAAAGTAGGTGCCGTATCAAAAGGCATACTGACTTCGTTCGTAGAGGAAAACATCTGATACGGACCTGACCAGGTGTTATTCTGCAGAGTCCGGGCTTCAGAATTTTCACTAATTCGCTGGACGCGGAACGGCGAACATGCTAATTTTGGTATATCTATTGCGGGTATCCCACCCAAGCTGAATTCCGATCACACATAAAACCCTGGTAACGATACTCGTATTCCGGGGTTTCGTGAAAAACTAATTCGCCTTCAATCCTGTGGAAAACCGCGCAATCCAAACGACCTGATCTTATTGTTTGAATCAAGTAATTAGTCCATCCCAGGGCACACGTCCGACAACCAAAAAGCACACAACATGAACCTAACAGAACTGAAGCAAAAACCCATCGTGGAATTGCAGGCACTGGCAAACGAAATGGGGCTCGAAGGCGTTGCCCGCTCACGCAAGCAGGATGTGATATTTTCCATCCTCAAGGCACACGCAAAAAATGGCGAGAGCATTTACGGCGAGGGCGTCCTGGAAATTCTTCAGGACGGGTTCGGGTTCCTCCGCTCCGCCGATTGTTCATACCTTGCCGGTCCCGACGACATCTATGTTTCTCCCAGCCAGATCAGGCGGTTTTCCTTGCGCACCGGCGATATGCTGTCA
>JBFZEL010000371.1:0-12471 GCA_041306925.1 Lysobacterales bacterium | reverse complement strand
CGGCGGTAACTACAGCCACGCGATCCTGAAGAAGCCGGCGGAATCTGAATTCCGTTCGCAGGAGGAACACGGCGCCGCGATCCTCGCTGTTGAACCATCCGAAAAACTGCTGCAACGCGCACGCCAGGCCATCGACACGATTTCACCGGCGCCGCTGTACGCGCGCATCGATTTCATCCGTGATGCGCAGGACGATTTCCTCGTCATGGAACTCGAAATGATCGAACCCTCGATGTACCTGAGGATGCACCCGCAGGCGCCGGCGCGCTTTGCAGCCGTGATCGATGCCTGGGCGCGTTCGGGTTAAGGTCTGGGTTAAGGTTTGGACTAAGGTTTGGGCTAGTTGAAGTCGACGGCGTGACGCTTGAGGTCGGCCAGCTTCACGATCTTCAGCGCGGCGGCGTGGGTTGCCTTGAGGACCACCTTCGGTGCGACGCCCGCTTTGAGGGCCTCCTGCCAGCGCGCGGCGCACAGGCACCACTGGTCTCCGGGGCGCAAGCCGGGGAAGCCGAATTCGGCACGCGGTGTCGTCAGGTCATTGCCTACCAGGCGTGAGAACTCCAGGAATTCCACGGTCACGCGTGTGCAAACCGTGTGCGAGCCGATATCCGCCGCTTCCGTGTTACAGCAGCCGTCCCGGTAGAAACCGGTCAGCGGGTTTTCGGAACAGGCGGCGAGTGGTTCGCCGAGCACATTCAGTTTTGCATCCATGACGGCTTGCTCTCAACAGGGTTTGGTAGGGCTTCAGTTTAGCACCTGCAGCCAGCCAGCGGAGCACAGACTGGCGATCGGCCAGCCAGCGTGTTCAGTCCCTGGCGAACCGGAAACGCACGGGCCGGGCCACCGCGGCCCAGTCCGATGCTGCCATGATGATGGAATCCGTCAACGAACCCGCATTGAAAGCCACCCTGCCGTGTTCCACCCCTACCGATTCATCGGCGTAGATTTCGAAGGGCAGCACCGGTTCACCGAAAGGCGGCACCGCGCCGGGTACCAGGCCGACCAGTTCGTGCAGTTCCTCGACACTGGCAAAGCGGGTCTTGTGCACGCCGAGATGATGCCGGATGGCGTTTGAATCGAGTTTGCGGTCGGCGGGCAGTACGAACAGCCGAAAGACGTCATCGGTGCGCAGTAGCAGTGCCTTGGCGCCGACGCTCAATGGTTCGCCGCGGGCGGCGGCAGACTCCTCCGAAGTCCGTGTCGGTTGGTGGTGCACTTCGCGGAAGGCAATCCCTGCGTCGTTCAGACGCCGGCGAATATTTTCAAGTATCTTCATGGGGATAGCGGTTGCCCTGCCGCTTCTGCTGGTGCAGCCGTTTGATTGGCCGGGCTTGCGAGAAACCTGACCAGGCCACCCCAGCGTTTGTCGGTCTGAAACCCGCGCTTCAGGTAAAAGGTTCTGCGGTAGAAATGCGTGCGCACCACTTCAAATCCGTATTGCAGCATCCGCATGCAGAAATCCTCGAGCAATGCGCTGCCGATACGGCCACCCTGTAATTCCGTTGCGATGACGATACCGTCGAGGAGCACCACCTTGTCGGTCTCGGGCTCGAAGCACAGACCACCGACCATGCGGTCGAGGTTGTCGACCACGACCAGGAAGCGGTCAAACTCGTGGACCCTTTTGGGGAAGCGCTGATTGAGGAAGAGTCGATACAATTGTCCGATCTCGGCGGGCTCCGTCGCCTCCCTGACAAAATAGTGCGCGCCATCGCGGGCCGTGATCTGCGATTTGACGATGACCTGTTGGACACTGTCATCACCGATCGCGAGAACTTCCACTTCGGGTACTTCACGGGCGCGTGGGAAAACCAGGTGACCAAAGACATGGCGGTCATCCCTGTTGTGCATGGTCGCCTGCAACTCGGATAAGGCGGGTGAAGCTATCGCGGGCGTGCCCGGGTTTTGCTGCAGGAAGCCCAGCAGGTAATCAAAGGCCCCGGTAAGCAAGTCAGCGGCGCCGGCAAAGTACGTGTGGCGATACAGGTAGTAACGCGCGATCTCGCCGAAGCGGTCGATCGAGTAAAGCCTGTACAGCGTATCAACCAGATTTTCCTTTGCCTGCGGGGTTGCGTCCGGGTTCGCTTCATCCCATTCGACGTAGCGTTCGATGGCGCACTTGAGCGGTATGGGAACGTAGTAGGCAGCAACGAGGTCTTGCAGGTAAGTATTGAGTTTCAGCCCGAGTGCCTGTTCCTCGACCGCGGCTTGTTCCGGCAGCGCGGTGGCAAGCCCGCGCAGGAATTCCAACCCCTCCTCGATGCCGAGCGCTTCGACGCAGGCGTCAAAGATCCAGGTCAGATCGAGCATTGCCGCCGCCCACGGGTAGTGCACGGCGGTCTGTTGATAGAAGTTTTTGACCAGCGGCCTGACGATCGACAGGGGGCCGTCATAGTCGTGCCAGCCGCCCAGGGAGAGTATCGTCGCACCCTGGCGATAGTCCGGTTCCAGCACGACCACGTTGGTGGGTGACGGATAGCCGGGTACGATCTGGTAGCCGCTGTTACGGCAGGTCGCAAAAAACGCCGACATGGCGCGCGTAAACAGCCTGCTGATGATGCCGGAATGTTGCCTGGCGAAAACATCATTGCGCGAACTGTTGAATTCGCGGATGCGTTCCCAGACGGTCAGGTCGTTGACGAACGCGACCGAAAGAACCCCCAGGTCGGCGCGGCTGCATCCCAGCCGTGGCAGCGTTCCCGGCCCCTGCGGGTGATCCGACATTGCCATCAGCCAGCACAGCACTTTGCGTGTCGGTGGCGCCGCGTAGTCCTCCCGCAACGTCACCATCAATTCGTAGTGATTACCATCGACGGTATTGATGCTGACGCGATAAACGTGGTGACCGCGTTGTGACAGCAGGCGTGAAATCCAGATACCGCCGGGCGCAATGTTCAGCAGATCGAAGTTGTCAACGTCGAAGACGAGCGCGAGGGATTTATACAGGAACGTGGAATGCTTGAATGCCCTGCTCAAGCGCTCGATTTCATATTCGCTGATACCCTCTTCAAATACCAGGCGCCCGGCCCACTCGGTTTCCCCGTGCGGCCTGATTCTGCCGGCCAGGTATGTTTCGTAACTGTCCGACAGTTCGCGCAGAAGCCGCTCCGCCTTTTGCATCAGTTCCGCGTCGGTCTGGTGCACGACCCAACTGGCCAATTCTCCCCTGATCGCGTAATAGAACTTCGGGTTGGTCTTGACGAAGTCCACCACCAGTCTCAGGAGCTTGCCGAGCTGGTCGACAACCACCGCCGTGGCCGGCCAGGGCAGGGCCATACGGTAATGCATCATGCGCAGGCGCAGCGCCTCGAGACGCCGGCGTTCGATTTTCCGCTGGCTGATCCGGTGGATGTATTCGTCGTTGAGAAAAGACAGGCCCGAATTCAGGAAGGCGGGGTAAACGTTGCGGTAATCCGGCATCGGGCGGTTCAGCAGCATGACGCTGTAGGCCTGGCAGCGTATGTTTTCAATTGGGTGGCGGGCCAGCGTCTGCAGCCTGTTCCTGATCAGTTCAGACAGGCGCTCGTCCGATTCGGCGAGCAGCGCCTCGAGTTGATCAATCGCAGCCGCGGCCTCGGGTTCCGCCTTGTATAACGCCTGCGTGGCAAGCTCGTGCACGTGTTTGAGCTGCGGGTTGCTGATGGCCCCGGCGCGGGCTTCGGTGGTGTTGATTTCTGCAGCGCTGCGATAGGGCAGGAAGACGTGCACGGCGACGCCACGGATGTGTGCGTCCCAACCTTCCTTGCAAGGGCAAAATGCCAGCAGGGCGGGGTTGCCGGCCCATAACAACGGCTGCCGTGCGAACAGGCCCAGGTCGAGCACTGCGCCGGCCAGTTCATACTCGAGGTCCCCGACCAGCACGTTGCTGCCCGCAACACGGATTGGCAGGTAGCGGTCACGGCTTGCATCGTGCAGCCCGTCAGCCGTGTATTCGATATCGTCGGTTTCAAGAATACCGAGGTCGCGGAAAAACCAGCGGGGTACGCGAATGGTCAGGTCAGGGCTGGTGAACTCGACAAAATCCTTCACATACAGTCCATCGATGACGGTCTTGAAGTTTTCAACGACCTGTTTACGGCGGAATGAGCCCTTGGGAGTCAGTTCACCCCGCTGGCTATCGAAATCGCGGTCCAGCAGGGCGATGTTGACGATGCGCTCGTATGGCATCAGCTCCTGATTGGCTGCGGTGACGATATTTTTGAAGTAGCGTTCGCGTTGTTGCTCCCCGGCAGCGACCTTCAGCAGTTGCTCGCCGGTATCCGGTACGATCAGCAGGACGTTGTAATCGCGGCCGTCCCCGACCAGGAAGACGTTTTTAATACCGGGTACGTCATTGAATTTCTGCTCCACGCGCCGCGGTGCAACGGTCTGTCCGCGGTTGTTTTTGTAGATATCCTTGAGCCGGTCGACGATTTCGTAATGGCCATCCCTGCCGACATGGAAAAGATCGCCGGTTTTCATCCACGGCACGTCGGTGCGGGCATTGAAAACGGCCCTGGCGGGGTCTTCGCAGTCGAGTTGCTCCAGGTAGCGCGCCATGTAGGGCCCGCTGATCTCCAGTTCACCCTTGCTGGTGAGACGCGTGGCCATGCCGGGCAGTGGGATGCCCACGGAGTTGTCGCGATAGTCATGCGGCGGCGTCATCGTGATGCCACCGGTCGCCTCCGTCATGCCAAAGCCGCAACACAAGGCGACCTGGTTGCGCTGAAAAAACCGGAAGGTCTTCGCTGCAAGAAAACCGGCTGCCGAGAGACCCCAGCGCAAACGCCTGCCAACCACCGAGCGGAACAGACCCTGCTCAACCTGTGCTGACGCCGCAGGGTCCAGATGTTCAAGACAATACTCGTGTATCTGATGCCAGCGCAGCGGGATACCGATGAGCCCGGTGGGCTCGACTTCGGCCAGGCGTTTGAGGAAGGTCTCCCGTGAAGTATTACCGGCGAATACGTAGGTGCCACCCCAAAATACCGTGCCCATCATCTCGAGATAGCGGCCGAAGGTGTGGAACAGCGGCAGGTAGCAGAACAGGACTTCATCACGCCCGACTTCGGGCAGGGCCGCTGCCCGTGCAAAGCGCTTGCTGACGAGGTTATAGTTTGTGAAGGCGAGCCCTTTTGGCTCACCGGTGCTGCCGGAGGTAAACATGACCGTACTGACCGCGTGCAGGTCCCGTTCAGGCTGCCGCGCCAGGATGTCGTCGGCTTCGGCTGCAGACAATTGCGAGCACGCTTCACCGAGGTAAAAATCACCGCTGCGTAAAGCACGGTTATGCGGATTGGTGACGAATAGACTGAGTTGAATACCGGTTTGCTTTTGCACCTCGATGAGCCTGTGCAGACTTTCCTCGCTGTCGGTGACCGCGATATTGATGCCGAGCCTCCTGACAATGTGAGCAACCGTGTCCCGGTCAAAATGCCGGTCAATGGGTGAATCGAGAATGCCGAATGTGAGGCAGGCCAGGTCCGCACACGCTCCATCGGCAGAGTTTTCCAGGTAAAGCAGCACGCGCGGTTCATCAAAGGCGGTATAAAAGACGGCGGCTATCTTTTTCATATAGGCGAATACCTGCCGGTAACTCCACTGCGCGTGGCCGTTGTCGGCTTCCCGGAAAAGCAGGCGTTGCGGGTGCTCATGCACACGCTGTTCCAGCAGGTTGCGCAGGGTGTAGCAGGACAAATCGACGATACGGAACACCTGGCCGGCCCATTGCAGGCGGGCCTCGTCGGAGCCGAGGCTGCCCAGGAAATCCGGTCGCCGGGTGGTATCGAGGCAGTCATGCCATAACGCCCGGTCGATCGACCCGGCATGTCCGGAATCAAGGATGTTGCCGATGCAGGCCAGCAGCGCCAGTGCCCCGGGGTGGTGGCTGCCTGGCGGGTCTGCGGGGGTTCTGAATGGGGCCAGCAGGGTCAGCAGATCAGCTTCGAAGTCCGTCATTGTCGTTCCAGGCATGGGATTTTCCGGCATCGGGTTTTCCTTGCGCCCTGATTCACGCAAAAGCGTGGATTTCATTGGCGAAATCATCCAGTTTCCGGCTTGAAAGCAGGCTTAGAATCTTGTCGCCAATGACCGGGGTCTTGTTCCTGTCGTAGACATGGACCTGACCGTCAACTTCGGTGTAATCAAACTTGCCATAGTTAAAACCGGAAGCCTTGCGGATCGCCCTCAAGGCCGGCGGAATCTCATCGAGCGGACCCACGGCGGTCGCCACAGATGATTTGATCACCGGTCTTGGCGAAGTCATCCACGCTGCAAATTCCTGTTCCCCGAAGAAATAACAGGTACGGCAACGGTAGTCGCCGTTGGCGAGTCTTTCCGGCAGAAATTTCTCGACGACCAGCCGGTCGTTTTTCCAGACGCCCGGCGGCACGTCGGCAAGCTTGTCGAATATCGGGTAGTTCAACGAGTCCATTATTTCCCGTTTGCGCCACGGTCTCTCAACATCCGGGTCCACGTATACCGATTGGCCGGACCCGCTGGCAATGATGAACTCATTGACACCGCCATAGTTGGCATCTGTTTTTACGATCACGGGCCCCGCGTAAGGATCGTCCATTTTGAGTAAATACGGACTGATACTGGTCTTCAGGATGTCTCTCACGCGGCCATTGAGTGTGACGGCGTAGCGCTTGCCCAGCTCGAGGTACTCAGCGGCCACCACGGTGGTATCCACGTGCAGAAAGGCGAGGTCTGCCGGGATATGGTTGCAACCTGCCGTAACGTTTATTTTTATGCCCTGTTGATTCCAGCGCTTGACCAGGTGGGCGAGAAAATAGCGTGAATTCTCCAGCCCGCTGCTGAATTCATTACAGATTATCGTGATGGACTTGGGCATTCCTGCTTATCCAGTGACCGGGCTGTGACCGGGTTGTGACCGGGCTGTGACCGGGCTGTGATTGGGCTTTAAGTCGATCACAGGCGCATACTGGTGTCAATGGCCGGGACCTGGATTTACACACGCACCGGCCCTTTATAACTTTTATAGCTTTGCGCGGAAACGGGCCTCGGATATCCTCCCGAGGCGACTTTCCCGCCAGATCATCAGGATATTCGAGGCGATCACGATCGCGGCGCCCGCCATCACGGTCGGTAGCGGCCAGTCGCCCCAGATGAGCCAGCCGAACAGGGTCGCCCAGACGATGCTGCTGTAGTTGAATACGGTCACGATGGCGGCCCTGGCATTGCGAAAGGCAACCGACAACAGCCATTGCGCACCCGCCCCCGACAGGCCGACGCCCAGCAGCAGCGGGATCTCATCGGCTGTGGGTCTGACCGCTATGAACGGCAACGGTAATGCCGTCAGAAAAACCCCGATGACAAAAAAGTAGAAGCTGATGGTCTCCGGGCTCTCAAAGCGGCCAAGATAACGCAGGATGATCTGCAGGGTGGCATGCATCAGGGTGGCGCTCAGTGCGACCAGGATGCCCAGCGTGTTCACCTCGCCGGACGGGTGCGCCATGACGATGACGCCGATAAAACCCATGGCGACCGCGGCCCAGCGGTAGGGGCCGACGGATTCCTTCAGAAAAATCACGCCGAGTACCGGGATGAACAACGAAGATGTGAACAACAGCGCCGTCGTGTCCGCCATCGGCATCAGCGAATAGGCGGCAAAGGTCGTGACCAGGCTGAGCGTGCCGATGACAGCGCGTATGCCGACCAGTGAGGGTTTGGAGCGGATGACCAGGATCTCGCGCCGGCCAAAGCCGAATATCATGACCAGGAACGGCAGGCAGGCGACCAGGTTGCGGTAGAAGGCGATTTCAATGACCGAGTGGTTCGTGCTCAGCAGCTTGGCAAACATGTTCATGACCGTGAACATGAAGAACGCACCCAGCGCAGCGGTCATGCCGCGCATGACGTGTTCGCGGTGGCTTTGGGCGGTCTTGTCCGCTGATGCCGGCACCGGTCTATACGGCCGGAAAAAGGCCGGCCAGGCGCAGTGGGCGCAGCGTGCCTTTGCCGGTCATGGCCTGATCGATCTGCAAAGGTTCAATCACCGTTACTGCTGGTGTTGCTCAAACCAGCCGAGGATATTGACCACCTTGGCGATCAGGTGCGAAGGCCTGTCGGCGATACCATGTGACGCCTCGGGCACGCGCACCATGGCGGTGTCAACCTTGCGCAACTTCAGGGCGAGGTAGAACTGCTCGGATTCGCCGATCGGCGTGCGGTAGTCCGCTTCCCCGGTCAGCAGCAGCGTCGGCGTGCTGACATTGCCGACCAGCGACAGCGGTGAGCGCCGCCAGTATTGCGCCTGGTCCTCCCACGGAAAGGCGCCGAACCAGTAACGCGAGAAATAGGCCGGGCCATCCGCGGTGAGGTTGAAACTGGTCCAGTTGATGACCGGCTTGGCCACCACCGCGGCCCGGAAACGGTCGGTCTTGCCGACGATCCAGGCGCTCAGGACGCCGCCGCCGCTGCCGCCGGTGACGTATAACTGCTGCGGATCCGCCACACCGCGTTCGATCAGGGTGTCGACGGCCGTCATCAGGTCGTCGTAATCCTCGCTCGGGTAATTGTGGTGGATCAGGTTGACGAATTCGGCGCCATAGGAGTCGCTGCCACGCGGGTTCAGGTACAACACCACGTAACCCGCCGCCGCGTACAACTGGTTATCAGCGGAGAAACGGGGGCCGTAATTGGCGACCGGTCCACCGTGGATTTCCAGGATCAGCGGCCATTTCTTGCCGCTTGTGTAAGCGGGCGGGTAGACGACCCAGCCTTCCACGTCGCGACCGTCGAAGCTGGAAGCGACATGCAGTTCCTCGACCTTGCCGAGGGTCTTGTGGCCGAGCAGGTCCTCATTGAGATTAGTGAGCAGGCGGCTTTGCGCGCGTTTATCGATGATGGCCAGTTCCGCGGGCCGTTGTGGCGATGCCTGGTTGAAGGCGATGGCGCCGTTATCCGCGACGCTGAAAGAGCCACCGGCATAGGGCCGGTCGAGACTGGTTCCTCCCGTGTTTTCAGCCAACGGGCGCAGCTCGCCGGAAAGTGACAGCTGCGCGATCCGGGTTTCTCCGCCCTGGTCGTACTGCACGATCAGTGCCTTGCCGTCCGGCGCCCACTCGAGCGCATCGATGCTCTGGTCCATGCCGGCGCTGATCAACCTGCTGTTGGCGCCGTTGCTGTCCATGACATACGCCCCGGTGTTCGCATACATCATCTGGTGGTCATCAAAGCCCAGGTAAGCAAGCATGCGGCCATCGGGCGAGACCACCGGACTGTGGTCCGGACCGGTCCGGCGGGTCAGTTGGGTGATTGCGCCATCCGTCACGCTGACGGCGTAAATATCGGCATTGAGTGGTTCGTACTCCCAGTCTTCAGCGCGGTTTGCGGCCAGGTACAGGGTTTTCGAATCGCTGCTCCAGGACAGGCTGGAGCCGTGATTGAAATTGCCCGAGGTGAGTTGCCGTGGCGTGCCGCCATCGGCAGGGATCACAAAGACCTGTTCGTATTCGGCTGGCAGAAAGCCTTGCTGGCCGTCGGCGCGGTACTTCAGCGTCGTGATGACCCTGACATCCGGCGCCCACTCGGCGCCTTC
This sequence comes from Lysobacterales bacterium, assembly GCA_041306925.1. GTDB lineage: Bacteria > Pseudomonadota > Gammaproteobacteria > Xanthomonadales > SZUA-36 > SZUA-36. The sequence continues at coordinate 2,927 of JBFZEL010000371.1, read as the reverse complement.
GGGTTTCCTCGGCAACTCACCGAATGGCTTGGCGGCCTCGGCGGGCACCGCCATCGTGAAGGCGATCTGGCGGCCGTCCGGAGACCAGCTCAGGGAGGCGGGGGAGGCGGTCAGGTCGGTCAGGCGCGCGACCTGGCCACTGTCCATCCAGCGCAGATAGATCTGCACGCTGCCTTCCTCCGCCGTGATATAGGCCAGGCGGCTGCCGTCCGGGGACCAGCGCGGGCTGAAGAAATTCGTTGTTCCCGAGGCGATCGCGCGGTGGTTGCCGCCATCGCTGTCGACGATCCACAGGTTGGAGCGGCTGCGGTCCTTCATGATGTCCATGGATTTGCGCACGTAGACGACCTGGTCACCGGCGGGCGCGATTTGCGGATCGTCGGCATACTCGAGACCGAAGACGTCGCTGGTGACAAAGACATCGGCGTGGACGTTGCCGGTGGCGCAGACCAGGCAGATCGTCAGGAATTGTAGAAGTGGCTTGTTATTCATATTGTTGCATACCAGTTGTCGGTTGTTGTCATCGATGGCGATCGGTCGGACATTGCAGCCTGCCCCTGGGGCCAGGCTGTTTTAGCAATGCAAATTGAAACGCGATTGGACAGCCAGTCAATACTGCCTTGGGAAGTATAAGAGGGATGGTGATACTTTTCTTATAAAAAATCCGGGCCGTTTTTTCAGGACGGCCCGGTCAACCAGAAAATCCGCGGAGCTTATGCGGTTGCGTGCCTCTTTGCATAGGCTTCAAGCGCCAGTTTCGTGAACATGTAGAAGCCGACGAATGGCAGCGCGATCACGTAGCCCAGGGCGATAAAGGGCGCGACCAGGAACAGGCCGACGTTCTTGAAAAAACGTCCGGTTGTCCAGAGTACGCCCGCTTTCGCCGGGTGGTTCTTTGCATAGGCTTCCATGGCCAGCTTCGCAATGTGGTAAAAACCGATCAATGGCAGCGCGATGACATAGCCCAGTGCAAGCAGCGGTGCGGCGATCAACATCGCGATGGTTTTGGCCACGCCGCGGGTCTTTGCCGGTTTGACGGTTTCTGTAACCGTCTCCGTTATCGCTTCTACGGTTTTAACCGCTTCAATATGTCTTTCGGCTTCGCTGACCGCTTTGCGCGTGACACTTTCGATCATCTCCGGGGTGAGGGGTTTGCGCACAAAGCCGCTGGCGCCGAGCACCGAGGCGCGGCTTTCGTTTTCTTCGCTGCCGTAACCGGTGATGACGACGACCGGCGTCCACGGGCAACGCGCCTTGATGGATTCGGTTACTTCTAGACCATCCATGCCCGGCATCCTGATGTCGGTGAAAACGACATCGAATTCCCTGCTGTTCAGCGTGTCCAGGCCTTCCTCGCCACTCAAAGCCGTCACGACGTTGTAACCCTTGTCCGAGAGAACCCGATCAAAGCTGCGTCCGACAACTGCATCATCATCAATGACAAGTACGTTTAATTTGGTGTTCATGATCTGCTCCTTTTCTGGTTGAACTTTCTTTCACTATGTTTAGAAGCAAGTTCCGTGCCAGAGCGGTTCGAAGTGGACGGAATTCAAACAAATATAATAAATACAACAAGATAAGATGATGGAGTGTTTTTAGGCTTTGCCGCCAGGCCGTGAATTCATTTCTAAAAGTATATTTTTTGTAGACTGTGATCCGGTGGAAGATGAAATATATTAAATATAATCAGTTACTTAAGGTCAGTTTTGCCGTGTATATGATTTGTGTACACTTTTCACGCTACCCCGGCGTGGCACGGACGGGTAAGATGCTTCACCGCTGTAATCAACTTGAGAAATTGCAATGAACACCCGTTTTCGTGTTGTCGTTTTTACCTGTCTGCTAGCCGGTCTGTCGATCGCGTTTTCCACCCACGCAGCGGATATAACCAACCCCGGCTTTGAGCAGGATTGGGAAGGCTGGACGCAAGGGGACCCGAGTGGATCCGGCACTGCAATATCGAAAAAGGCCCACAGTGGCGACAAATCGGTAAAGCTGACCGAAAAATCCAGCTACGCCGCGCAGGTGGTGGCAGTTCAGCCCAAGACGACGTATCGGCTCAGCGCCTTTGTACTGGGTACCGGCAACCTTGGCGCCAAGGTCGGGACCGAGATGTATTTCGAGCAGACGCCCAAGAAAACCAAAGAATGGGAACAATTGACGGTCAGTTTCAACAGCGGAGATTTTTCCGCGGTCACGGTATTTGCAGGCCATGCGGGGCTTGACGGGCAATTCGGCGACTTCAGTCTCAACGCTGCCGAAGAAGGCCAGGCCGGCACCAGCATCGGCACCAAGGGCGAGGGTGGCAGTCCCGGTGCCAACAACTGGGTTTTTTCATCCGCACCAGCCGAAACTCAAAAAAGTGCCGGTGCTGTCGATGGCACACTGCGCGCAACGCTGGCGGTCAACCACGTCACGACGACGGGTGATAACCGTGATATCGGCCAGGTCGTTATCGGCCAGATACACGCAGGCAAGGACGAACCGGCGCGGCTTTATTATCAGAAGTTTCCCGACAGCCAGCGCGGCGCCCTCTACCTGGCGCACGAACCATCGGGTGGTGATGACATATTCGTTGAACTGCTTGGCCGCAAAACCAGGGTTCCGGAAGACCCCGAGGACGGAATTGCCCTCGATGAGAAATTCTCATACGAGATCAGGGCCGAGGGTCACAATTTAACGGTCACAATCAGCCAGGGCGGCAAGGTCCGTGCACAAAAAACCATCGACATGTCAGCCAGTGGCTACGACGTGGCCAATGACTATATGTACTTCAAGGCCGGTGTGTATAACCAGAACAAATCAGGCGACCCGGAAGACTATGTACAGGCAACCTTTTATGAGCTGGAAAACAGCCACACCGGTTATGACTACTAGACAGGCTTAAGACGCGACGGCCCAGCTTCCGATCAACCCTGATCGAGCGA